>LBIU01000109.1 GCA_000987445.1 Candidatus Accumulibacter adiacens
AAGCAACTGCTGGTCGGTACCGAGACCAGCGATGACGCGGCGGTCTACCAGCTCAACGCCGACCAGGCGCTGGTGGCGACCACCGATTTCTTCATGCCGATCGTCGATGATCCCTTCGATTTCGGCCGCATCGCCGCGACCAATGCCCTTTCCGACGTCTATGCCATGGGCGGCGTACCGCTGCTGGCGCTGGCGATCGTCGGCATGCCGGTCAATAAGCTGCCGCTCGATACGATCAAACGTATTCTCGAAGGGGGCGAATCGATCTGTGCCAAAGCCGGCATTCCGATTGCCGGGGGCCACACCATCGACTCACTCGAGCCGATCTACGGCCTCGTGGCCATCGGTCTGGTGCATCCCGACAACCTCAAGCGCAACTCCGGCGCCCGGCCCGGCGACAAGCTGATTCTCGGCAAGGGATTGGGCGTTGGCTTCTACAGTGCGGCGCTCAAGAAGGGTCTGCTTTCGGCAAGCCACTACGAGGCGATGATCGCTTCGACGACGCAGCTGAACACCCCCGGACGGGCGCTCGCCTGCCTGGCCGGCGTGCATGCGATGACCGACGTGACAGGCTTCGGCTTGCTTGGTCATCTGGTCGAGATCTGCAATGCATCGCGGGCCTGTGCGGTGATCGATTGGGCCGCCTTGCCGATCCTGACCAGCGCTCTCGATTATGCGGAAAAGGGCTGCATCACCGGCGCCTCGGATCGCAACTGGGCAAGCTACGGAGACTACGTGGCGCGACCGACAAAGCATCTGACGACCGTTGAACAGGCACTGCTGACGGATCCGCAGACCAGCGGCGGCTTGTTGATCGCCTGCGCACCGGAAGTGGTCACCGAAGTCCTGTCGGTTTTCCTGCAGGAAGGCTTCGACCACGCGACGGTGATCGGTGAACTGAGCGCCGGGAAAGCACAGGTTTCCGTCATCAAGAGCAGGACGGGGGCTGGCTAAAGCCCGCCGCCCAAGTCATTCACGGCGCGCCTGACCTGTTGGCGTCAGACACGCCGGGCCGCGGCGGTCAATCCAGGACGTGCGACACCAGGCCATCGGCGAGTTTCGGTTCGAACCAGGTCGACTTGGGCGGCATCACCTCGCCGGCGTCGGCAACTGCCATCAGGTCGGCCATCTGCGTCGGATAGAGCGCAAAGGCGACCGCCATCTCGCCACTATTCACCCGTCGCTCGAGCTCGCCCAGGCCGCGCATGCCGCCCACGAAATCGATGCGCGTATCGCGGCGCAGATCGGTAATTCCCAGCACCGGCGCAAGGACCTGTTCGGCGAGCACTGACACGTCGACCCGCCGCACGGGATCGTCCGAGGGCAGCAGGCCAGGCAGCAGTTCCAGTCGATACCAGCGACCGCCGAGATACATGCCACAGACGCCGCTACGCTCCGGCCGCACCGGGCTCGCCGATGGCATGACGCGATAGCGCTCGCCAACCGCTGCCAGGAAAGCCTCCTCACTCAAGCCATTGAGGTCGCGCGCCACACGGTTGTAGTCCAGGATGCGCATCTGCGAGGCGGGAAAGATCACCGCCAGGAAGTACTCGGAGCTAGCGGCTGCGCCGGCCTGACCACGCCGAGCCGCGGCCACTCGCGAGGCCGCCGCCGAGCGATGATGGCCGTCGGCGATATACAGCGCGGGCATGGCTTCGACGAGGGCACTGATGCGCGCAATGCGCTCCTCGTCGTCGATCATCCACAGGCTGTGCCTGATATCGTTGTCGGCGGTCACATCGGCGACTGGCACGCTTTCGGTGGCCTGCCGGAGCAGGCGCGCAAGGGTCTCGTCGTCGCCATTGACCAGCAGCACGGGACCGGTTTGTGCATTCAGCGCTTCAATCTGCCGAACGCGGTCGTCTTCCTTGTCCGGGCGGGTGAACTCATGCTTGCGGATACGGTTGCTGTCATAGGCCGCGATCGAAGCGGCGGCCACCAGTCCGATCTGGGCGTGTTCGCCCATCACCAGCCGATAGGCGTAATAGCACGCACGCCGATCGCGGCACAGGACGCCATCGTCGATCATGCGCTGAAAGGTCTTCGCCGACTGGGCATACACCTCGGGTGCGAAATGGTCGATCTCCGGCGGCAGGTCGATCTCGGCCTTGGAGACGTGCAGGAAGGACAGAGGCTTGCCGCTCGCCGCCGCGCGGGCCTCGTCGCTGGAGAGAACATCATAGGGGGGCGCGGCAACCGCTGCCGCATCGTCGCTGCGCGGACGGAGGCCGGCAAACGGCCGGACAAGACAATGATCGAATGACAATGAGCTCTCCTGTGGGAGTTTGGTTCAGGAAATTGCGGTCGCCGATTCTCCGCCTTCCGGCGGGCATCTGGTCGCTGAACGCGCCAGGCTGCGAAGCCGTCGACAGAAGGCAAGGATTTTGGCAGCTGCTGCCGCGATTATAGTGCCCGCTCGGCTTTGCCGACAGCCGCCGCACTGACGCGGCTCGCCACGGCCAGCGTTGCGCACAGGGCGAAAAGCGTTCGCCCTGCCAATGAGGAGCCGGCGTTGAGCGCCTGGGCCGCGCCTTCTCGATTCTTCAGATGCTTCGGTACAGCGCCTCGTAGCGCATTGCCGAATCATCCCAGGAGAAGTTCTGCGCCATGCCGTGTTGCTGCAGGTGCTGCCATGTCGCAGCGTCGCGGTAGAGCACGCAGGCTTTGCTGATACGCGCGGCCAGCTGCCGACTGCTGGAATCGTCAAAAGAGAAACCGTTGGCGGTACCCGCCTTCAGGGTCTCCGAAGTGGTATCGATCACCGTGTCGGCCAGGCCGCCGACTCGCCGCACCAGTGGCAAGGTGCCGTAGCGCAGGGCGTAGAGCTGCGTCAGGCCGCAGGGCTCGAAACGCGAAGGAACGAGCAGGATGTCTGCGCCGGCCATGATGCGGTGCGACAAGGCCTCGTCATAGCCGAGATGGACCGACACGGCGGCGGGATGGGCCGTGGCAGCAGCTCTGAAAGCGGCTTCGATGTCCGCCTCGCCACTGCCGATGACGACCAGTTGCGCCCCTTCGGCCAACAGCGTCGGCAAGGCACCGAGGACCAGGTCCATGCCCTTTTGCGAGGTCAATCGACTGACGATCGCGAACAGCGGCGCCCTGGCTCGGGGAGCGAAACCGAGATCCTTTTGCATTCGGAGCTTGCAGACCCTCTTGCCGCGCAAACGCTCGGGGCTGTAGTTCCTGACCAGGGCGGGGTTGCTGCTGGCGTCCCAGACCGAATAATCGACACCATTGAGGATCCCGGAAAGATCGTTGCCCCGACCACGCAGCACGCCGTCCAGCCCCCAACCGAATTCCTGCGTGCAGATTTCCCGAGCATAGGTCGGACTGACGGCGTTGACCCGTTTCGCATGCACCAGCGCGGCCTTCATGAACGACAGTTGCCCATGAAACTCGATACTGCTCTGATCGGCACCGGAAATCTGCAAACCCAGGTCGTGGTGATAGTCGAGGGGGAACAGGCCGCGGAAGGAGAGATTGTGGATGGTGAATACGGTGGCCGTGGACAGTGCCGGATTCTGGGCGATGTAGGCCGGCGCCAGTCCGGCATGCCAATCGTGCGCATGCACGACTTCCGGTCGCCAGTGTCGATCAAGTTCTCCGGCAGCGAGGTGTGCCGCGACCCAGCCGAGGAGCGCAAAGCGTCGATGGTTGTCGCGCCAGTCGCAACCATCCGGGCCGAGGTAAGGGTTACCGTCCCGTCGGTACAGAAACGGCGCGTCGATGACGTAGGCCAGCAAGCCACTGTCCGGCAGCCGGCCAAGACGCAGGGTGATGACCGCGGCGCCAAAGGCCGGACCGATGCGGATCACTCGCTTGAGATCGGTCACGCCGTTGAGAATCGCGGGCATCCCGGGCAGAAGGATGCGCACATCGAGTCCGCGCGCCGCCAGTGCGGTCGGCAAGGCGGCCACGACGTCGGCGAGGCCGCCGGTCTTGACCAGCGGGTAGATCTCCGCGGCAACGTGCAGGATGCGCACGGACTATCGAGCCTGCCGCGTCAGGTGAGCCGATCGAGCATTTTTTGCGTAATCAGCGTAATGCCGTTCTCGGTATACCGGAAACGCCGCGCGTCGTCTTCCGGATCTTCACCGACGACCAGGCCCGGCGGGATCTGACAGGCCCGGTCCACCACGCAGCGACTGAGACGGGCGCGCGATCCGATGACCGTATCGGGAAGCAACACCGACAGGTTCACCCGCGCGTAGGAATGAACGCGAGCGCTCGAGAACAGGAGAGAACGGTTGATCTCGCCAGAGACGATACAGCCGCTGGAAACCGTGGACTCAATGGCCGTGCCGCGCCGGTCGAGATGATTGTGCACAAACTTGGCCGGCGGCAACTGCTCTTGATAGGTCCACACCGGCCAGTTGCTGTCATAGAGATTGAGTGCCGGCACCGTGCCGGTGAGATCGATGTTGGCGTCCCAGTAGGCGTCAATCGTCCCGGCGTCACGCCAGTAGTGCTCCCGGAAAGGTTCATCGGGGGCCATGACGCAACTGCGCGAAAACGCATGCGCGACGGCACAGCGGTTGGCCACGGCGCGTGGAATGATGTCCTTGCCGAAATCGTGATTGGACGTCTCGTCGGCAATATCACGTGCCAGTTCGGCGTACAGGTACTTGGCATTGAAGACGTAGACCCCCATGCTGCACAAGGACATCTCCGGATTGCCCGGCATCGGCGGCGGGTCTGCCGGCTTCTCGATGAAGTCGGTGATCATGCCGCTATCATCGACGGCGACGATACCGAAACCACTGGCTTCCCTGCGCGGTACCTCGATGCAGGCGACGGTGCATTCGGCACCGCTCTCGACGTGGTCGACCAGCATGACTCCGTAGTTCATCTTGTAAACGTGGTCGCCGGCCAGGATCACGACGTACTCGGGAGGCGGTGAATAGGTCTCGAGGATGTCGATGTTCTGATAGACCGCGTCGGCGGTACCCCGGTACCAGGACTCCTCGTCTATTCGCTGCTGCGCCGGCAACAGGTCAACGAACTCGTTGACTTCGCCGTGCAGAAAACTCCAGCCACGCTGCAAGTGGCGCAGAAGGCTGTGCGACTTGTACTGGGTCACCACGCCGATGCGTCGAAACTGCGAATTGACGCAGTTCGACAAGGCGAAGTCGATGATCCGGAACTTGCCGCCGAAATGGACCGCCGGTTTGGCCCTCCGGTCAGTCAGTTCGTGCAGTCTGCTGCCGCGCCCGCCAGCAAGAACCAAGGCAATCGCCTTGCGTGGCAATTGAAATGTCTTCCGGTCAACCATTTCCTTATCCCCTTTTCTCTAGCTTTGATTCATCGCCTCCGGCTGCGCCACCGGGTGAAGCACGCGTCAGCGCTTCCTAGCTGATCACATCCGGCGCTTTTCGCCCGGTGATCACCGCAATCCGAGCGACCGTCTCGGCGAGCTGCACCAATGGCGCAAGCGCCTCCTGCGTCGGCACCTCGTGAAGACTCGGGTCGGCCACGAAACGCTCGAGATAGACGCGCAGCGTCGCGCCTTCCGTGCCCGTGCCGGAGAGCCTGAAAACCACCCGCGAGCCATCGTCGAGCAGGATGCGGATCCCCTGACGCTCGGAGCGAGAGCCATCGACCGGATCGGTATAGGCGAAATCATCGGCAGCCTCGATGCGCAGCTCATTGCACAACGAACCCGCCAGTTGCGGTAGCTGCGCGCGCAAGCCATCCATCAGGCGATCGGCGGCGGCCGTCTCGATACCCTCGTAATCGTGGCGCGAGTAGACGTTGCGCCCGAAACGCTGCCAGTGCTCCCGCACGATGACATCCGCCGGGGTGTCGCGCACCGCCAGGATGTTGAGCCAGTAGAGGACGGCCCACAGACCATCCTTCTCGCGCACGTGACTGGAACCGGTACCCGCGCTCTCTTCGCCGCAGATCGTGGCTTTGCCGGCATCAAGCAGGGAACCGAAGTATTTCCAGCCAGTCGGCGTTTCGTAACAGGGAATGCCCAGGGCTTTGGCGACGCGGTCCACCGCACAGCTGGTCGGCATTGAACGCGCAACACCCGCCAGACCCGCCGCATAGCCGGGTACCAGGGCATGGTTCGCTGCGATGACCGCCAGACTGTCGCTGGGGCTGACAACGAACCCGCGGCCGACGACCATGTTGCGGTCCCCATCGCCATCCGAGGCCGCACCGAACGACAGGCCCGAGCGGCTGTCAGCCAGCGCAGCGACCAGTTCGGCCGCATAGACGGGATTCGGATCGGGATGCCCGCCGCCAAAATCCGGCAGCGGCGTGCCGTTCACCACGGTGCCCGCTGGCGCGCCGAGGCGTTCTTCCAGAATGGCCTTGGCGTAGGGGCCGGTGACCGCGTGCATGGCGTCGAAACGCATGCGGAAGTCCGCACGCGCGAGCAGCGCGGCGATGCGCTCGAAGTCAAACAGGGACTCCAGCAGCTCGGCATAATCGGCGACCGGATCGATGATGCTGACGACCATCTCGCCAACTTGAAACTCCCCCAGTCGGCCGAGGTCGATATCAGCCGCCTCGATAGTGCGATAGGCACTGATCTCCTGCGTGCGCTGATACACGGCGTCGGTGAAAGCTTCGTTCGCCGGTCCGCCATTGCCGAGGTTGTACTTGATGCCGAAGTCGCCATCGGGACCACCCGGATTGTGGCTTGCGGACAGGATAAGGCCGCCAAAGGCCTCCCACTTGCGGATCACGGCACTGGCGGCCGGCGTCGACAGGATGCCGTCACGACCAACCAGAGCGCGGCCAAAACCGGCCGCTGCCGCCATGCGCAGAATGGTCTGAATGGCCACATCGTTGTAATAGCGGCCGTCGCCACCGACGACCAGCGTTTTTCCTTGCTGGCCGCTCAGGGTGTCGAAAATGGCCTGCACGAAATTCTCGAGATACCGCTCCTGCTGAAATACCGTCACTTTCTTGCGCAGCCCGGACGTCCCCGGTTTCTGGCCGGAGAACGGCGCGCTGGAAACACTGATCACCTTCGTAGTCATGTCATGCCTCATGGCAAATTGAGCGCCCCGGCCGGATACCGGAGCAGAATCGGTTCAGGCAATATGCTGCCGGGTGAAGGCCAGCAGCCCTTGCGTTGATGCGTCGAGTTTTTTCGCCAGCTGTTCGTCGCTCACCGCAGGCAGAATGCTGCTGGCCACCGCCTTGCCAAGCTCGACGCCCCACTGGTCGAAAGAATTGAGCCCCCAGATGGCGCCCTGCACGAAAACCTTGTGTTCGTAAAGTGCCACCAGGGCACCGAGCGTTTGCGGGTCAAGCCGCGACAGCAGCAGCGTGGACGACGGTTGATTGCCGGTAAAGACCTTGTGCGGCAGCAGTTCCGCAAGCTTCTCGGGCGACAGGGTGCCGCTCAGCTCGCTGCGTGCCTCATCCTCGGTCTTGCCGAATGCCAGTGCTGCACTCTGTGCGAAGCAATTGGCGAGCAGCGCCTCCTGATGCCCGGGCAAGGGGTAATCCGAACGGACGGCGGCGATGAAATCGCAGGGCACCAATCGCCCACCCTGATGGAGAAGCTGGAAGAACGCGTGCTGGCCGTTGTTGCCGAGCTCACCCCAGACGATGGGATTCGACGCATGCGCGAGCGGCTGGCCATCGACCCCGACGGACTTGCCGTTGCTCTCCATTTCGAGTTGCTGCAGGAAGGACGGGAAGTAGCGCAGGGACTCGTTGTAGGGCAACACGGCGTTGGTCGTCGCCCCCAGGAAGTTGGTGTTCCAGATGCCGATCAGTGCCATCACGACGGGCAGGTTGCGTTCGAAGGGCGTGCTGCGGAAATGCTCGTCCATGCGCTCGGCACCGGCCAGCAGTTCGGCATAGGCCTGCGGACCGATGGCGATCATCAACGCCAGGCCGACCGCCGACCACAGCGAGAAACGACCACCGACCCAGTCCCAGAGAGGAAAGACCGCGTCCTCGTTGATCCCGAAGTCGACCGCCCGCTCGGGCTTGGCCGTCAAGGCAGCAAAATGCTGCGCGACGGCGGCGGCATCACCGAGATTGGCCACCAGCCAGTTGCGCGCGGTTTGCGCATTGAGCATCGTTTCCTGAGTGGTGAAGGTCTTGCTGGCCACCAGGAAGAGTGTCGTGCGCGGATCAAGCGTTTGCAGAAGCGGCGCCAGCTGGGCGCTATCGAGGTTGGAGACATAATGGACGGCAAGTGCCGGATGCGAAATCGAACGTAGCGCATAAGCGAGCATTTTCGGTCCGAGATCAGAGCCCCCGATACCGATATTGACGACCGTGCGAATCGGCTGGCCGGTAAAGCCAAGCGCCTCGCCGGCACGAATGCGGTCGGCAAAAGCGGCCATGCGCTGACGCGTCGGCAAAACCTCGGCCATGACGTCGAAATCGGCACTGGGAAACGGGGCGCCCGATCGCCGCAAGGCGACGTGCAGTACCGAGCGATCTTCGCTGGCATTAATCTTCTCGCCGCTGAACATCCGGGTCGTCGATTCGGCAAGTCCGACTTCTTTGGTCAGCTCGACCAGCAGGGGCAGCGTCGCCGAATCCATGCGCTGCTTCGAGTAGTCGAAAAGGATGCCCTCAAAGCTTAGCGACAGTGCGGCGACGCGATTCGGGTCGCTCGCAAAGAGTTGTCTGAGATGCACGGGCGAGAGCGATTGCCGGTGCGCTTCAATGGCCTTCCAGGCGGCTGAGGAGGTAATCTTCATGGTCGTTACGGGCTCATCAATGAGTGGTCAGGCCATCTACAAATGGCCGATTAAAGGGGCGTGCGATGAAATATGACAACATATGCTGTTCCGCTTATTAGCTTGCCAGAATGCTCGCTAGAACGCAAAAAAGAATGCGCGGCGAAGGTTTCAAAAACGACCGTCAACGGCACTGCACGGGGCTGTTTACGGCAATTCTCGAAAGGCATATTCGCTTGCAGCGGAGCGCCGCCGCGGCGACTGGCGACGACAGACCGCGAGCAGCGCAAGCGCTCAGGCAATACGCTCCCGCAGCTTGGCGGCGAAGGGCTTGTCCTCGTCGGAGATATGACGTTCGAACCAGTATTCGGTATACCGCAGGAAGGAGTGAACATCCTGCGAACCATCCTGCACGGCGGCGAGCGCCTTGCGTAGCGTACGCAGGTTCTCGTCGTGGACTCGGGCATGATCGGCAAAGTCGACGCCGAGCTGGCGCGCGACGCGCTCTTCGCTGGCGAAATGCCACTCCAGATAGTCGAGCAGGCTGTGAAACTCACCCAGGGATGCGGGCCTGCTGCCGAAGGATGAGCTCTTGAGCGTCTCGATACGGCGAAAGATCTCCTCGTGCTGAACATCGATTTCGGGTAGATCGATCAGCAGTTCTTTCGGTAACAAGCCGCTAAGGGTGTACTCCATGATCAGGCTCCGTGGGTAAACGGTCGATTTCGTCAATAGTCACAGTATAAAAAGGGTGATCAGAAAGCACCAGTTAAATCGGACGCTTTCAGGCAAACACGCCATGCAGAAACCACCCTGCCCGACAACGATAGATCCATAGCCACTCGTACCGCATGGAAATGGCAACGAAGTAGTCGCGCCGCACATCGCCAAGCGCATCGGGCTCGGCAGCATCCCACCAGCCGCTTTCGATGCGCTCCGGCCCGGCAAGCAGGTGCAAGGCCCCCCCGCACTGCGGCCGACCGGCCATTTCACGCAAGGCCAACGGTCTGGCCAGAAGCCATAAGGGACGCGGGCCAGGCGCTTTCTCCGACAGAGACAGATCCGGAGCAGCCAACAACTTCGCGGCTGCGCTCTCTCCGGCCCGCAGAGCAGGCTTGACTCGTCGCGAGGCGTTCTCCGGTCGGTGCTCGGCCACCGCCGCAAGCGCATGCACACTGCCGTTGCCAAGACGCGCCTGCAGGCGCTCGACCAGCGCAGCCAGCGAATCACCGCCGGCGCCCTCGCCGCGCTCGCCGAACAGGCTGTTCGTGCATCCTGCCAGCGACTCCATTGCCTCGGCTCGCAAGCGGATCGACTCGACAGCGGCGGGCAGTTCGAGCCGCTGCAGGCGCTCGATGAGTAGCCGGGAAATCCGTTCGCAGTCGCGCGTGGCGGTGCTGAAAGCGAGACTCAGAACCGTGCTCGATCGCGGCCTTGCAGCGCGTTCGTGGGCAAACTCGAAGCGGCATTCACTGACCCCCTCGGCGCGTGCCGCCAGCCAGCCACACAGGCTGGCGATCAGGCGACGCCCGGCAAAACCGAGAGCAAGCGCATTGTCTGTCCGCGTCGGCAGTTCCAGTCGCTCGACAAAACGCTCCGGAAAGACAAAGCGCACCCGCGGGTCCGGCAACTCGCCGAGCGCACGCGCCAGGTCAGCGACGAAACTGCTGCCGAGTCGACGTGCCAGGCCTGCGCGCGGCAGAGCAAGCACCTCAGCGAGCAGGCGTGCACCAAAACTGCCGAGCCGAGCCTGGTTCTGCGGCGAGAAGTCGAGAGCCGCCAGCGGCAGCCGGCCAAGCCGCAGCGGCAATTCACGGATCTCGAGACAGGGCTCATGGTCGCCGGCAAGGGCCAGCCACTGCGCAGCGAGCGGCGTGGGCGCCAGCGCCGCCTGCGGAGCAAAACCCTGCTCGGCGCAGCCGCTGACAATGCGCTCGAAGAGCGCCCTGGCGCCGCCGAAAAGCCGCAAGGATGCGGCCACTTCGAGCAGCAATGTCTGGGGTGGCAGGCAGCAGATTTCCGAGGTGAAGCCGCCCGCCCAGCAGGCGAGCCGGGTCAAGGCTAGCTGCTCACGCGCGAGGTCGCGCTGCTGCACGGCCAGGGTCGGCACAAAAGCCCACGCCTCGGGCAAGCGCAGCCCAGGAATCACGCCAGCCGAACGCGCCGCCGCATCAGCAATGACGACACGTTCACGGCTGACGATGGCTTTAGGCGACGGCAGGCTGGGAAAGACTTCGAGCGGCAGGCGTGGCAGGTACAGGGCAAGCCAGAGCATGAGGCCGGTGCAGCGGGCGTTGAATGGTAATCGGCAGGGACGTGGACTGCGCACCGCCACGGCGCTTGAGAAGACGAACGATCAGTTTTTCCCCCTCGCCTTCGAGCGCCAGACGCAACGGCGCCGGCGAGGATTGACTGGCACAGGCGGGCGGACGAAAAACGAACAGTAGAGTGCGACTGCTCTCGGCAGCAAGCTGCAGCCGACGCAGTGTGCCGGTCTGTACGTCCGGCAGCCAGGCAAGCACTGCGCCAACGCCATCGGTCGCAAGAGAGCGCTCGCAGACCCAGGCGGTATCCCGACCGAGTGCGCTGGCCACCAGCAGGCGCGATAAATCGATACCGGATTCGTGCAGTGCCGGCGCATGCAGCGGATGCGGCGAGGCCACACAAACGAGCCAGGCAAGTTCGTCGCTCGACAGCCGCGCCAGTGCTGGCAGTAGCAGAGTCAGTTCGCCAATGCCGCGACGCAAGGGCAGGATTTCCGTCAAACCGCCACGCGGCCAACCGCCACCAGGCAGTTCACGGTCAAGTTCGGCAAAGCCCGTCGGCACTCCGGGTAGGGGTGCTCTGGCCAGCGTATCGCCGCGCCAGACATCGGGGCGATCAAGAACTTGCGAAAGCGTCAGCAATGCAGGCGTGCTAGGCATAGAGCGTATGGAAGGCGGGAGTGTCCAAGCGGCATTCACATCGTCTCGCTGCCGCGGATCACACCGACAGCGACGCCTTCGATTGCCAGTGTTTGCGCTTCCGAATCGACGACGATCGGTTCGAAATCGGGATTCTCGGCGATCAGTTCGACCATCCCTCCCTGCCGGCGAAAACGCTTGACCGTCACCTCGTCATCGAGCCGGGCAACGACAATCTGGCCGTTACGTACTTCGCTACTGCGATGCACAGCGAGCAGATCCCCGTCCAGAATGCCGGCATTGATCATCGACAGGCCGCGCACGCGCAAGAGAAAGTCGGCACGCGGCTTGAACAGACTGGCATCGACCGTATAACGGCACTGTACGTTTTCCACCGCCAGAATCGGGCTGCCGGCAGCAACGCTGCCGATCAGCGGCAAACCGAGTTGTTCGACCAGGCGGATACCGCGTGCCGAACCGGGTTCGAGGACGATGATGCCTTTCTTGGCAAGCGCCTTGAGGTGCTCCTCAGCGGCATTGTGCGAGGCGAACCCGAAGGCACTGGCAATTTCCGCCCGAGTCGGTGGCGCGCCAAGGATTTCCAGTGTGTTACGGATGAAGTCGAGAATTTCCTGCTGTCGCGGGGTAAGCGATGCACCTCTGGTCATGGTCGTGAGCTCCTGTCGTCAGGACTGTATTTTTATACAGCTTCCAACAAAAAGGCAAGCCCCAAAATTCGGCGAGGAAACACTCGCCGAGCGCTTGCCCGG
>LBIU01000808.1 GCA_000987445.1 Candidatus Accumulibacter adiacens
CAGAAGGCGCTGAACAGCAAGGGCAAGGAACAGATGCGGGCAAAGTCGAAGCTGACCGCGCTCGGCTATGTACCGGTGCATATTTGCGGCAAGCGCGTCGCCGAACAGGGTTTCGATTTCGGCCATTCGGTGCTGGGCGGCGATAGCTACGAAATCGTGCACTTGGCGTTCAAGTTCCGCGGTTTCGGCACCTACAACGTGCTGGTCAACCCGAGCGATCCGGTGGTGCGGGAGGTGGAGTGCCGGTTTTTGGCTCGACATTGGCTGGAATCCGAGATCACGCCGATGAACACTCACCTAGCAACAGAAGCCTGATTCTGATGCTGAGGTGGAAAACTTGATCGCAGAGCTTCAGAAGCGGGGCAAGGTGATGGTCAGTGACACCAACGTCACTTACAAGCTAGGCTGACCGCCGTTCGGGTGGATGCCCTGTTTCATGGCCGGTTAGAAGACGAGTGTTGTCGTCCGACGTGCTTAGGGCGTGTTGACATTCCGCCCGCCCCCGAGAATGCCATCGTCAACGGACTGATCGAGAAGAGAGACCCATCGCTCCGCCGTATTCAGTGTCTTGGCCTGGCCGGAACGGATTCGAGCAGATTCAGTGCCTCAGTTCTTTGGTCCGGCACGGATCTTATTGATAACCCTTGTGCGAGTGTTGACCGAAAATATCTTTCGAACCGTTTTGACGGGCCGTTTCTTCAGGGGCCGCAAGATATCCCTCACCTGTTGAACAAGATGGATCGTCCACAGAGCAGCGCGATTCTGCAGGTCGAGGTGAAACAGGTAGGGTCGGATGCTCTTCCGAGCGCGATCGTCGATTGCTATTTCGGCTGGAGCATGAAAATCAAGGCAGGTGCTGGCCAAGGCAAGGTATTGCCGCAATGCTTTTCCATGGCCCAGACGATCGAAGCGGTTCCTGATGCCATCCCAGTCGATCCGCCCGCTGTAGGCTTGACTGGCGAGGACGAACTCGAACAATTGCCGTAGAGATAACCGCTCAAATTTATACTGAGTATTGACGAGAAGCGCGTGGATGATGTTGTGGGTAATGAAATGGGTCGGAGAGGGTAACCGGCATTGTCCGTCACGCCATTGCAGTGCCGTGGCATCCAGAAGAATCTCATCGGCTGTAAGGAGATCTACAAAGTTCAGGTTGACGGGATGCAGATGTAATTCGACGTAAGTCGTCCAGTCAGGACTAATCAGCTTCGGGTAATGGTGGTGCCCTGCAAAGTGCACGGGGTCCGGTATATCCATTCCTTCGGTTAGGCGCGGTTGATAACCCAGGTCAGCCATCTTGTCAACGATTTCGGGGAGCGCTTCAGCGGGAACCAGAATATCCAGATCGCTTATGATTCGCTCACCGGAAGTCGGATAGAGTCCTCCGACGATCGCCGCAGCGCCCTTGAGGAGAACCGGGTGTACAGCGACGCTGTTTAGTGCCGATATCAAATGCGCCAACTGGTCTTCACACTTGATGTTACGGTCGACATTCAGCGTATAAATGGCATCCAGATAATCGGCGACATCGTCCGGCAAGTGTGAAAACAGGCCCTGCTCACGCAGCGCCCAGCGTAGTTGGGGAGCCGCCAGATGAACACTTGAAATGCGTAGTATCTTTTCCCACTCACTTTGGTCGACAGGCAGGTCGGACGGCGCAAGCGGTCGCCCCAAAGCGCCAGACAAGAACTGGCTGAGACGTCGAGCGGCGCTTCTAGGGTTGGCTGGCACGTCGATCCTCTATGGTTGTTGTGGGCGCCAGATGGCTCTGAATGACGACGCTCATGGGCATCGTTCCCTGCCCCGGATCGCGGCAGTCATCACCGCAGCGCTCCAGTCG
>LBIU01000809.1 GCA_000987445.1 Candidatus Accumulibacter adiacens
TCCATCACTTCCTCGATGATGTCTTCGATGGTGATTATCCCCTCGGCACCGCCGAACTCGTCCATCACCACAGCCAGCGCATCACCATCCTTGCGCAGCTCGACGAGCATCGCCTCAGCACTCTTGCTGCCCGGAACGTATTGCGTCGGGCTGATGTAGGACTCGATTGACGCGGCCCCGTCCACACCCAGCAAGTCCATCGTGTTGAGGACCCCGACGACGCGGTCGATACGCCCGTCGAAGACCGGCAAGCGAATGTGCGAGCCCGCCACAGCCAAGCGAACCGCCTCGGCAACGGTACAGGTCTTCTCGACGGCGTCCACGTCGATCAAGGGCACCATCACCTTCGAAACGGTGGTTTCAGAGAAATTGAACATACGCCGAATCATGTTCTTCTCGATCAACTGGATGTCACCCCCTTCGTGCGGCGGCATCTGCACCATGCTCTGAATCTGCTCGCGCAAGGTGAAGGGGTTTTGTTCGTCCGCGCCGCCAGCGAGCCGGGAAAGGAGCTTCGACAAGGTCACGAAGACGATCAGGATCGGCGAAAAGAGAATCGAGAAGAAGCGCAGCACGTAGATCAGATAAGGTGCCATGACATCGGCGCGCTGCTGGAAAATGCTCTTCGGGACGATCTCACCGAACACCCAGATCAAGGGCGCGACAATGAGCACTGCCATCCAACCGCCGGCGTCGCCAAACAAGGAGATCATCATCGCCGTGGTGATGGTCGAGTTGGCGACAACGGCGATATTGGTCCCTACCAGCGTCGTCGACAACAACCATTCAGGCCGTTTCTCGAGCATATCGAGCGCCAGGCGCGCCCCCCGTGAGCCCTTGGCCGCATCGTGGCGAAGCTTCATGCGATCGGCGCTGACGATGCCGAGCTCGGAGCCGGAAAAGAAAGCTTCCGCGATAAGGCAGGCGAACATGAACAGAACAGTGAGCCAGATATCGGACATTTAGACGCCCTCCGCTTTCTTCGGCGACGCGACTGGGTCGCTCTCCGGAGCCGCAGCCGCGGCTTGTTGATCGCCAGGCTCACTGCCACTCGTCCCCGCCGCTTCGACTGCGGCCCCCACCGCGGCGCTGTCGCCCGCGTCAGCCGGCGACTCCACTGCCGGCGGCTCGACGAGCACCCGGCTGATGCGATTGAATTCGACGCTCTCGACGGTCAGCTTCATGCCGCTCAGAACAATCGATGCGCCCGTCGCCGGCAACTCGCCGAAGGCGTCGAGCAAGGC
>LBIU01000110.1 GCA_000987445.1 Candidatus Accumulibacter adiacens
GCCAGTTCGTGACCAACGCGGACTCCACTGTGGCTAACAGCGTGGGCTTCGCGCTGGCGCCGCACAAGGGTCTTGGCAAGAGCGCAAACTGGCTCTGGGCTTGGGCGCTGGCAATTCCCGAGAGTTCCGTCAACACGGATGCGGCGAAGAAGTTCGTGGCCTGGGCCACCTCGAAGCACTACCTGGAACTGGTCGCGTCAAAGGAAGGCTGGTCGAACGCGCCTCCGGGCACCCGCCGGTCGCTCTATGAAAACCGGGCGTATCTCGACGTGGCGCCCTTTGCCAAGATAACGCTCGCGTCGATCCAGGCAGCCGGCCCAAACCATCCGACCGTCGAGCGTGTGCCCTATACCGGCATTCAGTTTGTCGAGATCCCGGAGTTCCAGAGCATTGGCACCGCGGTGGGTAACCGGTTCGCAGCGGCGCTGTCGGGAAGGATCCCGATCGATGAGGCGCTTGCCAACGCTCAGTGGGTGACTGAAAAGGTCATGGAGCGCACTCGCTTCCTCGAAGCAGGCCATGCCGCTCAATAGCGGCGCCTCCGCGATCTACCACTTATCTCACATGGCATGCCCGGATGCAGACGGTGGGCGATGTTGCGCCTATCACTTCTACTGAATTAAAACGACGTAGAACACCAGTAGTGCTGGAGGGAAGAATGACTCACACCACCTTTGATCCTGAACGCCCAATAGCGGAAATAGACGACGAACAACTACCTGTGCCGCGGCACAGACTGCATGGACCCGGTCACTTCCTTGGCCTCTATGGTGCCGAACACGTTGCTGCGACCGAATTTGTCATTGGCGCCGCATTCGTGGCCATGGGTGCGACGATCCACGACATCTTGATCGGGCTACTCATCGGCAATATGCTTGCCGCGCTGAGCTTCTGGCTCATCACCGCGCCGATCGCGGTCAAAACGCGGCTAAGCCTGTACACCTATCTTGATCGCAACATGGGCGAGCTGGTCTCGCGCTTCTATAACGGCGCGAATGTGTTGATCTTCGTGGCCATTTCGGCCGCCATGATCACTGTCTCGGCGACAGCGGTTCGGGCGCTTTTCGAGATACCGCCCCAGATCTATCCGTATCCCACCAGAGCAGAGGGTTTTTAGCTTAGCGGACGCGGTGCGCCGAGGTTGGTGAGAGGTGTGGCGCCACCACCGCGACCGGTGAGCTAAAAATCCTGTTGTACTGAACCGCCGCACAGGCGGTGGAGCTATGGGGTTTGAATCAATGCGGCCTTGTCGAAGCGCGAGATTTGCACACGCGAGAAGCTCGCCGCAGTAGCACGAGGATGGGTTTCCCGTGCACGGCTTCGATCTCGGACGGCCGCGCGCCGTGACTTGAGGGGCAAGCCCGTCGAGGCGAGAGAGCATTTCGTCGAAGCGTGCCTGCGCGGGCAACAGGAGGCCTGTCGGCTTCCGAAGAAGTCCGCGACGGGGCTTGGGAGAGTGTGTTCAGTCGAGGCCATCAGACACTGCGGGGTGGTCCCCGTGGCAAGGTGCCCGGAAGGAAGGTTTCAATGCAAAGCATGTGGCCACATCCACACTTCGGGCAATCACGCAGCGACTTCCCTGTAAGCAGCTGGTAGCGGTCGCGGTAGTCGAGCGGCGTATCGGGCTTCTCGAGCACAGGCGCAGGTTCAGCGAGCAGCTGCCGACAGCTGGCCAGTTTGACGGCCCGATGGCGATTGGCCAAGAAGCCGTAATGCCGGATCCGTTGAAATCCGTCGGGTAGCACATGCAGCAGGAAACGGCGGATGAACTCCTGCTCGTCGAGACTCATCACCTTCTGCCGCGACTCGTGGCGGTAGTCTTTCCAGCGAAAGCAGACCTTGCCATCGGCGAAGGCGGTCAGCCGATTGTTGGCGATGGCCACCCGGTGGGTGTAGCGACCGAGATACTCGAGGACGTTTTCGGGGCCGCCAAACGGCGGCTTGGCGTAGACCACCCACTCGGCCTGTCGCACCGGAGCCAGATAGCGGACAAACGCACGCGGAGCCCGAAGCGGTTCGAGGGCGTTAAAGAAACGCAGCTCCCCGGCATCGAAGGCGGCCTGTAACTGCGCCAGAAACAGCCGACGGAAGAGCCGTGAGAGCACCCGTACCGGTAGAAAGAACCCTGGGCGGCAAGAAACCCAGCGCTCGTCCTCGGCACTCAAACCGCCGCCCGGCACCACACAATGCAGATGCGGGTGGTGCAACAGATTCTGACCCCATGTGTGCAGGATCGCGATAAAGCCGATCTCCGCACCGAGGTGCTTGGGATCCGCCGCGATCGTGCGTAAGGTCTCCGCGGTCGCATGGAACAGAATTCCGTAGACCACCGCCTTGTTCTGGTACGCGATCGCCGCGATCTCCTCGGGCAGCGTGAAAACAACGTGAAAGTACTCGACGGGAAGGAGGTCGGCGTGACGCTCGTCCAGCCATTGCGCGCGGACCAGAGACTGACATTTCGGGCAGTGCCGATTGCGGCAACTGTTGAAGGAAATGCGCAGGTGACCGCAGGCGTCACATTGTTCGACATGTCCGCCGAGAGCGGCCGTGCGGCAACGCTCGATCGCGCTCATGACGCGATGCTGCCCACGGCTGAGTGTGCCCGCGTGGTCCTCGCGATAGTGGGGCCCGGCCTGGCGAAAGATGTCCGCCAGTTCGAGCCCGGTGGCACGCAACGCCGGCCTCAGAAATGAGCTGGTGGCGTCGGTGTCAGGGGTGGAGGCTCTTCCACCTTGGGCAACAGGTCAAAGGGACTGGTCGTGGCGCACACCGTGCTGCTGGCCACCTTCAGGTAGCGCGAGGTGGTGGCCAGACTGCGGTGTCCGAGAAGAAGTTGAATGGTACGAACATTGGTGCCGGCCTCAAGCAGGTGCGTGGCGAAGGCGTGTCTCAGCGAGTGCGGGGTGATTGGCTTGGCAATGCCCGATGCGCGGTGCGCTCTCTGGCAAGCCTGACCAACGGCATCCCGAGTGATCGGTTGGTCAGGAAGATCGCCGGGAAACAGCCACAGCGTCGGACGCGCGGCTTTCCAGTACAGCCGCAAGGTCTCGAGCAGTCGCGGCGAAAGCATTACGTAGCGGTCCTTCTGCCCTTTGCCTTGATCAACCCGGAGCATCATCCGCTGGCTGTCGATGTCGGTGACCTTGAGGTGGGTGGCTTCGGAAACGCGCAAGCCTGCCGCATAGATTGCCGTCAGAAGCGTTCGATGCTTGAGACTACTTACCGCTTCGAGGAAGTGCATCACTTCCTCTCGGCTGAGGATTACCGGCAGCTTGAAGGGCCGCTTGGGCATCGGAATTTCTTCAACGGCCCAGGGCTGTTTGAGCGTCACCTTGTACAGGAAGCGCAGCGCGCCGGTTGCCAGGCCGATGCTGCTCGGCGCAAGCTTCCGGGTTTCGAGAAGATACAGCTGGTAGGTCCGAATGTCCTCCGGCCCGAGTTCCTGCGGCGGGCGGCGAAAGTATTTCGCGTAGGCGGCGACCTGCTGCACGTACGACATCTGGGTGTTCGTTGCGAGGTTGCGAATGCTCATATCTTCAAGCATGCGCTGGCGAAGAGGCGTCATGGTCAAGCTCCTTGTCGAGAATGAGTGAAGTGCTGCAAGCAGCAACTTCATCGTTCTCCGCCAGGAGCGCTTTGTAAATCCACCGCGCCGACTCAGGCCGTCAATCGGCGATTACCGCGTCAGCGGTTTAGTACAGTGTCTACTTTGTAATCATTGCCGCTTCGGCAAGCGTGATCGCGGTGCTGGTGGCCTATTATGGTTTCAACGTGGTGGCCGAATTTGCCACCATTTGCACACCCTGGCTGATGGTGATGTTCACGGCGGGCGGCATGGTGCTGATCCCTTCGTTGAACGAAGCGCTGACCGGTTACACCACTCTGGCAAGTTTCTCGGATTTCGTGAATTTGGCGGGAACCACCGTGTTTACCGGCATCAATGCTGAAGGGGAACCCGGGATCGGACTATGGGAAGTGATCGGCTTTGCCTGGGCGGCGAACACTTTTGCGCATTTTGGCCTCATCGACATGGCGCTCCTGCGCTACGCCAAGAAATCGGTCTATGGCCTTTGCACCGCAACCGGTATGATGTTCGGCCACTACATCGCCTGGATTTCCGCGGCGCTGATGGGGGCGGCGACGGCGTCGATCATGAAATTGAGTATCGCTGTGGTTTCACCCGGTGATGTTGCCTATTACGCGCTGGGTCTCACCGGTTTTGTGATCGTCATCATCGCGGGATGGACAACGGCCAACCCCAACCTCTATCGCGCCGGTCTTGCAGCCCAAGCCGTATTCCCGAGCATCGCACGCCAAAAGGTCACGCTTGCCGTCGGGGCCGCGGTAGTGATCGGAAGCTGTTTCCCCTTCATCTACCGCAGCATCCTGCCAATTCTGGCCTACGCGGGGCTTGTTCTTGTACCCATCGGCGGCATCGTATTCGCCGAGCAGCACATCTTCCCTCGACTCGGCTACAAGAGCAATTGGCTGCGCCTAAAAGGCGTTAAGGACAACATGCCGGCGCTGATCACCTGGGCGATCTGTCTGGTGTTCGGCTTCGCATTGAATTTTATCAACATCATGCCGTTCGTATATCTGTTCCTGCCAACCTGGGCTCTCTCGATCATCCTCTACACCATCTTGGCGAAGAAGGCCGGCGCTGATAAGAGCTATCCCGAAGCCGAGAAACGAGAGCAGGAATTTGATAGAAAAGTCGCAGAGTATCATGCCCAACTGGCGGCACAGGAAAGCCATATACCTGTCGAAGACACGTCCGTCTTGACCAAAGGAATTCGGGCGGTGTGGATTTTGATCGGCTTGGTACTGCCGGCTATTCTCGCATGGCGTGTCCTGTTCAACAGCCCGGATCTTTACGACTACTACGTCAATCGTGAGTTGTTTTATGACCTGACCATCTGGTGCACGCTCATCTACTTTGTCTTCGCCTACTGGGGTTTGAAGCGTTCGAAGGCCCTTCAAAGATCCGCGATGGCGGGGACAGACCCCGCTGTTTAAGGACGCGTGACCGCAGTGAGCGGGATGGGGTGACGCCATGCCGGCGCGCCCGCCTGCTTGGCCTTTACGAACAGTGACCAGGTCGTCGCCCAAACTCTGAATGTCCACTGGGTGGCACCTGGATAAATCGAGGACGGGTGGTTCAAGGAGAGGGGATGAAAAAACGATTTACAGTCGCGGGGATCGGGGAGTTGCTTTGGGATGTGTTTCCACACCACAAGCGTCTCGGCGGCGCCCCGGCCAATTTTGCGTTCCATTGCCACCAGCTCGGCGCGGAGGCCTATCCAGTGAGCTGCGTGGGGACGGATGAGCTGGGACTAGGCATTCGCGACAAGCTGCGGGAAATGGGGGTGGATGCCAGCTATGTGCTGGAAAGCGACACCTTCCCGACCGGAACTGTGCAGGTGACCCTGAACGACGACGGCAAACCTTCCTATCAGATTTTCGAGAACGTGGCCTGGGATCATATTGCGTTCACCGGTGGGCTCAGGGCGCTGGCGGAAGAGCTGGATGCGGTGTGTTTTGGATCGCTTTCGCAGCGCTCGCCGGTTTCGCGCGAAACCATCCACGCCTTCTTGCGGCACATGCCGGAGGCGGCGCAGCGGATTTTCGACCCAAATCTGAGACAGTCGTATTTCTCGAAAGAGCAAGTCGAGGACTCGCTACGGCTCGCTTCGATCTTGAAACTCAGCGACGAGGAGCTCCCGGTGCTGGCCGGCTACTTCGGCCTGCGCGGCGATGTCATGGATCAGCTCAACGAGTTGCGGGAACGGTTTGCCCTGCAGCTCGTCGCCTACACGCGTGGTGCTGACGGAAGTGTGCTCTTACGGGGAGACGAAGTGGATGTCGCCCCGGGAGTGGAGAGCCTTGCGGTGGACTCGGTCGGCGCCGGGGATTCATTCACGGCGTCGCTGTGCATGGGCGTGCTCAAGGGCTGGCCGTTGAGTAGGGTAAATGCGTTTGCGAACCGGGTCGCCTCGTTCGTCTGCTCACAGAGGGGTGCAACCCCGGTCCTGCCCGAAGATCTGAAGAAATTGTGAGAAACCAGAGCATCAGACCAGAGCGCTCAACAATAGCCTGAGAGAATAGCGATAAGGCCCATAGGGAGTTTGTCATGACGGAACCGGTTCAACTCAAGCAGGAAAATCTTCACCGCCTCGCCGACGAAATCGCTCGTCCATCCTATGACCGGAGCAAAGTCAGAGCCGGCATCGTCCATATCGGCGTCGGCGGATTTCACCGATCACACGAAGCGTTCTACACCGATGCGCTGATGAACGACTCCGATGGGTCCGACTGGGGCATCTGCGGCGTGGGCCTGCGCGACGCCGACCGCAAGATCGGCGATATTCTGAAGGCGCAGGACTATCTCTACACCTTGATCGTGAAGCATCCCCAGGGAAAGCTTGAAACCTGCGTCATCGGTTCACTGATCGATTTCATGCTCGGCTGCGACGATCCCGGCGCAGTCATCGACAGAATGGCCAGTGCGGACACCAAGATCGTTTCACTGACCATCACCGAAGGGGGCTACAACTTCAACCCCGCTACGGGCGAGTTCGATTTCGGCAATCCCGATGTGCGGCACGACCTGGAAAATCCCTCCCGCCCGAAGACGGTGTTCGGCTATCTGACCGCTGCGCTCAAGAAACGCCGCGCCCAGGGGCTCGCCGCGGCCACCATTCAGTCGTGCGACAACATCCAGCACAACGGCGACATGACACGCAAGATGGTGCTGGCATTCGCGTACAGGCAGGATGCCGATCTCGCGCGGTGGATCGAGAGCGAGGTGTGCTTCCCGAATGCCATGGTGGACCGGATCACGCCCGTGACAACGGCGGCGGATATCGCCTACCTCCGTAAGGAAATGGGCGTGCAGGATCAATGGCCGGTCACCTGTGAACCGTTCACCCAGTGGGTCATCGAAGACAATTTCTCGAATGGCCGGCCGTCCTGGGAAAAGGTCGGTGCGCAGTTCGTTCCCGACGTCACGCCCTACGAGAAAATGAAAATACGCTTGCTCAACGCCGGGCATTCCGTCCTCGGGATGCTCGGTTCGATCCACGGACACAAAACCATCGATGGCTGCGTGGCGGATCCGCTGTTTGCAAGCTACTTGCGCCGATTCATGGATGCCGAGGCGACGCCGGTGCTGGACCCCGTTGAAGGGGTCGACCTGGAAGCCTATAAGGACAGTCTGATCGAGCGGTTTGGCAACCCGCACATCAAGGACAGCGTGGCACGCATTTGTCTGGAAAGCTCAGCCAAGCTGCCAAAGTTCCTGATCCCGACGATTACCGAAAACCTGGCGCGCGGTGGCAGTATAAAATATGCCACGCTGGTCATCGCGGCATGGTGTTTCTATAGCGACAAGGGCGTGGACCAGCATGGCGCAGGACTCGATATTGTCGATGTCATGAAGGATGAACTGCACCAGGCGGCGAAGGGGACCCCGGATGACACGCTGTCATTCCTTAAACTCGAGTCCGTTTTTGGCAGTCTCATACACAACGAACAATTCACCGCGTTGTATACGAAAATGGTTCAAGCCCTCTATGAAAACCCCGACATCTCTCTGCAGATGAGAAATCTCCTGTGAGGGGTCCATGTAACTTGCCGCCGCTTCGAGCGCGACGATATCGACCTTGTCCATTTCCATCATCGCCCGCAGCGCACGCCCAGCTGCTTGGCGGTCGGTATCGCTGAGCAGTCGTGGCAACGTTTCTGTAAGGCGATGGGCGTTATTTCTTGACCTCCGTGGAGGCCGTAACAACAAGCTCCGGCGGCGCGGCCGTCTTGTCCTTGAAAACGCGTTTGATGAGCACATAGAACATCGGGACGAAGAAAAGGCCGAGGACGGTGGCCGAGATCGTGCCGCCGAGTACGCCGGTACCGATCGCGTTCTGGCTGCCGGAGCCGGCGCCGGTGCTGATGGCCAGCGGCAAGACGCCCAGCCCGAAGGCCAGCGAGGTCATCAGGATCGGGCGCAGGCGCATGCGCACCGCGCTCAGCGTGGCGCTGACCAGATCGTGGCCGGCGTCGACCTGGGCCTTGGCGAATTCAACAATCAGAATCGCGTTCTTCGACGACAGGCCTATGGTTGCCAGCAGGCCGACCTGGAAGTAAACGTCGTTGGACAAGCCGCGGCCGCTGGCGGCCAGCAGCGCACCGATAACGCCCAGCGGCACCACCAGCATCACCGCAAATGGTACCGACCAGCTCTCGTAAAGTGCTGCCAGGCAGAGAAAGACGACCAGCAGCGACAAGGCGTACAGCGCCGGTGCCTGCGCCCCTGAACGGCGTTCCTCGTAGGACGTGCCCGACCATTCGTAGCCAATGCCGGGTGGCAGTTTGGCGATGATCTCCTGAACGGCATTCATCGCGTCACCAGACGAGAGGCCTGGCGCTGCCTGGCCGAGCAGTTCGATAGAGGGCTGCCCGTTGAAACGTTCGAGAAGCGGCGAGCCGAAACCCCATTTGGCCGTCGTAAAGGCCGAGAAAGGCACCATTTCGCCTTTCGCGTTGCGCACGTACCATTTCTTGAGGTCATCCGGGGTCATGCGGGCAGCAGCCTCGGCCTGAAGATAGACCTTCTTGATTCGCCCACGGTCCATGAAGTCGTTGACGTAACTGCCACCCCAGGCCGTGGACAAGGTGTCGTTGATGCTCGCCACGCTTACCCCGAGGGCGCCGGCCTTGGCATGGTCGATTTCGAGCTGGTACTCGGGCATGTCCTCCTGGCCATTCGGGCGCACGCCGACCAGCCGCTTGTCCTCTCTCGCCATGCCCAGAAACTGGTTGCGCGCAGCCACCAGGGCATCGTGGCCGAGGCCGCTGCGGTCCTGTAGCTGGACGCTGAAGCCGTTGGAGGTACCCAACTCGATGACCGCCGGCGGAACGAAAGCGAAGACCATCGCTTCGCGGATCTTCGAGAATGCGGCCATGGCGCGTCCGGCGATCGCCTTGACGCTCATGCCCGGTCCCTGCCGTTCGCTCCAGTCGCGCATATTGATGAAGCCAATGCCCATGTTTTGCCCACGGCCACCGAAGCTGAAGCCGGCGACGGTGAAGATCGAAGCGGCGGTGTCCTTTTCGTCGTCGAGGAAGTGGAGCTCGACTTTCTTGAGGACCTCGATGGTGCGCTCCTGGGTGGCGCCTGCAGGCAGCATCACCTGAGTGAACATCACCCCCTGATCCTCTTCCGGCAGGAATGAGGTCGGCATGCGCACGAAGAGGAAGCCGAGGGCCACCACGATCAGCGCGTAGATCACCAGATAGCGGCCGCTGCCCCGAAGCATGCGTCCGACCGCTGCTGCGTAGCGCCCGGTGTTGCGTTCGAACAT
>LBIU01000111.1 GCA_000987445.1 Candidatus Accumulibacter adiacens
GGCACCACGGGCGAATTGCAGCTTGCCGACCAGAACAACAACGCGGCGATCAGCTCGACCACCGGCTTCATCACCCCGTGCGCAGCCAGCATCTGGACGACGGACTCCGGCAACTACTGGAACTATGGCGGCTCCAACGCACAGGGTTCGTGCACCGCGGTCAGCTCGAGCTTCCCAAGTAGCGGCTCGTCGTCGGCGTACTCGGATTCTCCCGATGGCGACATCGTTGAGAAAGGCGGCGCTGCCCAGCAGCTGCGCGGGGTGCGATCGTCCGCTGGAGCATTGACGTCGTCTTCGCAACGCTATGCCGCCTGTGCCACGGGCTCGACTCCCGCCAATTCGGCCTGCCGCCAGCTGTATACCGCGGCTGCCTGCAGCGCGGGCAGTTGTGGTGCAGGCCTGACGACGTTTTCCGCGGCGAATGCGGCGCTGACCGCGACCGCATTCGGCGTCGCCACCGATGCCGAGAAGAACACCCTGATCAACTGGATACGAGGTCAGGATATTGACGATGAGAATGGCAACGGATTGATTACCGAGGTCCGGCCGTCGGCGCACGGTGGCGTCGTACACTCGCAACCGGCGATCATCGATTTTGGCGGCACCACGGGCGTTATCGCTTTCTATGGCGCCGATGACGGCTTCCTGCATGCCGTCGCCGGCGACAAGGGAGACACCGACGGCATCGAGTTATGGGGATTTGTCGCGCCCGATACGTATCCCCGATTCAATCGCCTGCGGACCAATACGCCGCTGATCAACTTTCCCGGGGTCAGTGCGACGGGCGCGACGAGCAAGGACTATTTCTTTGACGGCTCGATCGCCACCCACCAGAAGGGCGGCACCGTATGGATCTTCCCGACGATGCGCCGGGGCGGTCGGGCGATCTACGCCTTTGACGTCAGCACGCCGACAGCGCCAACACTGAAATGGCGAAAAGGCTGTTTTACCAGCAGCACCACCGACGACAGCAACTGCTCCAGCGGCTGGTCGAGCATTGGGCAAACCTGGTCCAAACCGCAACTGGGCTATCTCCAGGGCTACGTTGATGGCAGTGGCAACCCCAAGCCGGTGCTGGTTTTCGGCGGTGGCTACGATACCTGCGAGGATGCCAATAGCCAAACCCGTTGCACGGCAACACCGCGCAAGGGCGCCAAGATCTGGTTTGTGGACGCCGACACGGGCACCATTCTGCGCAGCTATCCGACGAACTACAGTGTTGCGGGTGAAGTCACCCTGCTCAAGGACGCTGGCGGCAAGCTGACGCGGGCCTATGCGGCCGACACCGGAGGCTATGTCTACCGCATCGAGATCGGCACCTACGACGGGACCACCTTCAGCGCCTGGAGCGCCAATTCCCTGGCCAGCACGACCACCATTGCCGCACTGAGCGAAACCGGCCATGCACGGAAATTCCTTTACGGGCCCGATGTGGCGATCCTGCCGGACTACAACGCCGTCATGCTCGGTTCCGGAGACCGCGAGCACCCGCTGATCGACAGCTATGCCTGCAACAACTTCTCGACGACGGCGGGGAATTATGTCGCCAACGAGTTCTTCATGATCAAGGATACCCGGGCATCCACCTATCCGCTGGCGCCGACGACACCGGCCGACCTGACCGATGTCACCACCAATACGACCGCCACCGTGGCCTCTATCGCCGACGCGGGCTGGCATTTCAGGCTCACCGGCGGCGCCTGCGAGCAGGTCGTCAATAAGGCGATTTCGGCGGCCGGGCTGGTCTTCTTCGGTACCAACCAGCCGATCGATGGCAGCAGTTCTGCGTCCTGCGTCAGCAACCTGGGCACGGCTCGCGGCTACGCGGTCGATATCCAGACGGCGGCCCCGAACTGTGCGGACTGCAATCGCTCCGTTGCCTATATCGGCGGTGGCCTACCGCCCTCGCCGGTCGTCGGGGTGGTTGCCGTGGATGGCACGAAGCTGCCCTTCATTATCGGCGGCACACTCCCCCCGGCGGGCGGCGGAGCATGTACCGGCGACGGCTGTTCGTCACTCGGTGGCGGAAAGTTGACGATCAATCCAAGCAGCCCACGCTTCCGCATCTACTGGAAAATGCCGGCCGACTAGGGCGCAGCGGCGAGGCGTTCCGCTGTCGATGATGGTCTCGCGTCGCGCAAGGAGCGGCGTCGAGCGTGCCTGTGGCGATGAAGTTGACAGCTTGCCGCAGAGCGATGCGGGGTAGGCGCGACGGGCACGGCGTTCTGATGTCCGAATCCACAACACGGCGACTGCGTCGCCGTGTCCGCTTTCCCACAACCCCTCCCCCGCGAGCTTGGAGGGGAGCGGGTGGCGGCTGGGCGGGGCATTCGATTTCTGGCGAGGCGCGGAGCAGTCCTTGCAAATGGCTTAGAATCTGCTCCTTGCGAATCTGACCTGCGAGCCTGCACGCTGGCGACGTTCGGATCGTTCCTCGGCCGATCGCGGTCGTCAACTTCGCCGGTGAATGAATACCTTATGGAAGCCACCCGCATCTGCCTCGTTCGCCATGGCGAAACGTCCTGGAACGCCGAGAAGCGTATTCAGGGAAATATCGACATTGGTCTGAATGAGACAGGGCTGGCGCAGGCGGAAGCCGCCGCACAGTGGCTGTCGACGCGGCCCATCGAAGCGCTCTACAGCAGCGACCTGCAGCGCGCGCGGCAGACGGCGCAACGCCTTGCAGGCGCCTTGCAGCTGGTGCCGATCCTGCGCCCGGAATTTCGCGAGCGACGCTACGGGCTGTTTGAAGGGCTGACCTACGAGCAGTCGCGGACGCGATACCCCGACGTATACGGGCTGTTCGAGGAGCGGGTGCCGGAGTTCGTCATCCCGTACGGCGGTGAGAGTCTTCAGCAGCTGCAGCTGCGCGTCAGCGCCGGCTTGCGGCGGCTGGTCGACGAGCATCCGGGCCAGACGATCGCGGTGGTGACGCACGGCGGCGTCCTGGACATCGTCAACCGGCTGGTGCGCGGCACCTCCTTGCGCCAGCCGCGCGATTTTCTGATCCCCAATGCCGGCATCAGCTGGGTCAGCGCCACTGGGGACTGCTGGCGTATGGAGGCCTGGGGCGTGACCGATCATCTGACCATGGTCGGGCTCGACGAACTACCGTAGCGGCGCAGAAAGACAAGGCGAACGAGGACACCGCCGGCCAGCAGGCACCGGCCGCATTCGGGCGCTCGGCAGGCGCTCAGGCTTTCGGCTGCATTGCGCCGCGGCTCGTGGACTCGCCCATCAGCTCCAGCAAGGACGCGATCCCCTGACGCAGGTTCCCGAGCACGGGCTGTGGCATTTTTCCCAGGGCACCGCGCAGCCGGCCCTGCATCGGGCCAGGAATATCCTTGACCACTTCGACGCCTTCGTCCGTGAGGTGCAGACGGACGACCCGGTTGTCCGCATCGCGTCTTTCACGGCGCACCAACTGGCGCAGCTCGAGCTTGTCGAGCAGGTTGCTGGCGGTGGACGGTTTGATGTGCAGGGCACTGGCAAGCTGCGAGACCCGCACCCCGGGGCGCGCCGAAATCTGCCACAGGGCCCACAGCTGCGAACCACTCAGGCCGTGCCTGTCGTCGATGTTCTGCATGCCGTTCTGAACCGAGCGCACCAGTTGCAGCAGCTTGCCGAAAGCGTCATCCGCCCCCTCCCGGATCGTAGTTGCGCCGTCTGACGGCTGACTATCGGCTACCTGCTCTCGCGAACCATTCTTGCCATTCTGAGTCATTGTGCAAATCCCTGCGTTGCCCGAAAAATGTTTTCATGCAATACTATTTTGCTTAAACTCTTTGCACAAGCAAAATATTTGCCTGCCCTTTTCCAACCCGGAGGTCCATGGACAAAGAGATCCTCGAGCAAATTCTCTCCGTCGGTCAGCAGCTCTCGCCGACGATCGCTTCCACCTTGCGCATCAGCCTGATCCTCCTGCTGGCCTGGCTGGCGATGGCCTTCTCACACAAGCTGATCCGGACCTTCCGTATCTACATCAGCAGCAGCATGCACGACAGTGAAGAGGTACAGCGAGCGGAGACTCTGGGTCGCGTCTTCCGCTACGCCGCATCGGTGATCATTTCTCTGGTCGCCGGCATCCTGGTGCTGGCCGAAGTGGGCGTTTCCGTTGCCCCGATCCTCGGCGCGGCCGGCGTCGTCGGCGTCGCCGTCGGTTTCGGTGCGCAGAGCCTGGTCAAGGATTACTTCTCGGGCTTCTTCCTGCTGCTCGAGAACCAGATCCGCCTCGGCGACGTCGTCGAAGCGGGCGGCAAGAGCGGCATGGTGGAGGAAATCACTCTGCGCTATGTGCGCATGCGCAACTACGATGGCCACGTGCATTTCGTTCCGAACGGCAGCATCACCACCGTTACCAGCATGACCCGCGGCTTCGCCCAGGCCGTGGTCGATGTCGGCGTCGCCTATCGCGAGAGCGTCGAGCAGGCGCTCGCGGTCATGCGCAGCGTCGGCGCCGAGTTGCGCGCCGACGCCGCTTTCGCGGCCAAGATTCTTGACGACGTCGAGATCGTCGGCGTCGAGTCCTGGGGCGATTCGGCGGTGATCCTGCGTTGCCGTTTCAAGGTCGTGGCCATCGAACAATGGACCATTCGCCGCGAATATCTGCGCCGCCTCAAGGACGCTTTCGATGCTGCCGCCATCGAGATTCCCTATCCGCATCTCACCGTCTATCCCGGACAGGCCAAGGACGGCTCAAGCCCGCCCTTGCATCTGATCATGGAAGGCGCCACGCAGCACCCCGGAGGTACGCAATGAAAGTCACCAAACCCGTCGTTGCCCACAGCCTGTTCAGCGACCAGGACATCTACCTCTTTCGCGAGGGCAACCACACCCGGCTCTACGACCGTTTCGGCGCGCACGCCACCGAAAAAGGGGGGCAACGCGGTTTCCAGTTCAGCGTCTGGGCGCCGAATGCAGAGAAGGTGTCGGTGGTCGGCGACTTCAACGATTTTCAGGCCGGCAGCCACCTCCTCCGTCGTCGCCCCGATCACTCGGGCATCTGGGAGGGCTTCATCGCCGGACCGGCGCTGGGCGACAGCTACAAGTTCCAGATCAGTAGCCAGCACGGGACGCAGGAAAAAGCCGATCCCTTTGCCCGCCAGTCCGAGGAACCGCCGCGCAGCGCTTCCCGCCTGTGCACGCTGGACTACCGCTGGAGCGACGACGAATGGATGGGCAAACGCCGGGCGATCAATGCCCTCGATGCGCCGCTGTCGATCTACGAAGTGCATCTCGGTTCCTGGCGGCGCATTCCCGAGGATGGCAACCGCTCGCTGAGCTACCGCGAAATGGCGCATCAGTTGACCGCCTACGTCCAGGAAATGGGCTTCACGCACGTCGAGCTGATGCCGGTGATGGAGCATCCCTTCTACGGCTCATGGGGCTATCAGACGACCGGCTATTTCGCGCCGACGGCCCGCTACGGGACACCCGAAGATCTGATGTTCCTGATCGACACCCTGCATCAGGCCGGGATCGGCGTCATCCTCGACTGGGTGCCCTCGCACTTTCCCGCCGACGGCCATGGCCTGGCCAACTTCGACGGCACCTGCCTCTACGAGCACGAAGATCCGCGCCAGGGCTTCCACCCTGACTGGAAAAGCTCGATCTTCAACCTCGGGCGCAACGAAGTGCGCGGCTTCCTGATGTCCAGTGCGCTGTTCTGGCTCGACAAGTACCACGTCGATGGCCTGCGCGTCGACGCCGTCGCCTCGATGCTCTACCTCGACTACGGGCGCGAGGAAGGCGAATGGATCCCCAACAAGCACGGCGGCCGCGAGAACCTCGAGTCGATGAGTTTCCTGCGCAGCCTCAACGAAGCGGTCTATCGCGACCATCCGGACGTACAGACCATGGCCGAAGAGTCCACCGCCTGGCCGATGGTGTCACGCCCGACCTACATGGGTGGCCTGGGGTTCGGCATGAAGTGGAACATGGGCTGGATGAACGACACCCTGAAGTACTTCCAGCTGCAGCCGCTCTTCCGTAAATACCAGCACGACAAGCTGACGTTCACCATCTGGTACGCGTTCACCGAAAACTTCGTCCTGCCCCTGTCGCACGACGAAGTGGTGCATGGCAAGGGTGCGCTGATCGGCAAGATGCCGGGTGACGACTGGCAGCAGTTCGCCAACCTGCGCCTGCTCTTTGGCCTGATGTGGGCTCATCCCGGCAAGAAGCTGCTGTTCATGGGCGGCGAACTCGGCCAGCGGCGCGAGTGGCAACACGACGAAAGCCTCGAATGGCACATCCTGCAATACCCGCTGCACGCTGGCGTGCAGTCCTGGGTCAAAGACCTCAACCGTGTCTATCGCCAGGAGAAGGCGCTGCATGAGCGGGACTTCAATAGCGACGGCTTCGCCTGGATCGATGCCCAGAACTGGGAAGAAAGCGTCATCAGCTTCCTGCGCTACGGCAAACATCGCGACGACGTCGTGCTGGTGATCTGCAACTTCACGCCGGTACCGCGCCACGACTACGTCATCGGCGCGCCGCGCGGCGGCCAGTGGCAGGAGGTGCTGAACAGCGACGCCCCCGTCTATGGCGGCAGCGGCATGGGTAATCTCGGTCAGGTGGAGGCCTCGCCGCAGGCCGCGCATGGCTATTTCCATTCCCTGTCGCTGACCGTTCCGCCGCTGGCGGTGCTGGTTTTCAAGCCGCTTCCCGAGAACGAAGCCCTTTCATGAGCAATGACTTTTTACGCTGCCCACCCGAAGGGTCGGCCCGGCCAACGCCGCGGCCACGCATCCCCCTTGCATGCGCTCGACAATCCCGTCATGCTTGACTACTCGACGGTGTGATCGACGATGACGCCCTGCCCGCCATGGTCCACCCGGACCGGCAAGACGGTCGGGCCAAGCGGATAGAAACTGCCCCTGGCCGTGCGGCTTGCCGCCGCTGCGCCTTGCCAGGCGGGCGACACAATTGCTGACAACCCCTTTCTCGTTGCGACGAGACACCTAAGTCTGACGACTTCCCCTGAGTGGAGGAAAAGATGCACAACGCCAACGAATTGAGTGAAAAAGCCGCCGCTGCAGCGGAGCTGACCTGGGAAAACGATCCGCTCTGGTACAAGGACGCGATCATCTACGAATTGCACGTCAAAGCCTTCAAGGATAGCGGCGACGACGGCATCGGCGATTTCAAGGGCCTGACCGAGAAGCTCGACTACATTCAGGATCTGGGCGTCAACACACTCTGGCTGCTGCCCTTCTATCCCTCGCCGATGCGGGATGACGGCTACGACATTTCCGACTATCACAACGTCAGCCCGGACTACGGCAACCGCAACGACGCGCGCGTCTTCATCCGCGAAGCGCATCGCCGCGGACTGCGGGTGATCACCGAACTGGTCATCAACCACACCTCCGACCAGCATCCCTGGTTTCAGGCGGCCAGGCGGGCTCCGGCCGGCTCGAAAAAGCGCGATTTCTACGTCTGGTCCGACACCGACAAGAAATTCCCGGAAACACGCATCATCTTCACCGACACCGAGAAGTCGAACTGGGCCTGGGACGACGTTGCCAAGGCCTACTACTGGCACCGCTTCTTCTCGCACCAGCCGGACCTGAACCACAACAATCCGGACGTCGTCAAGGCGGTGATCCGGATCATGCGCTTCTGGCTGGACATGGGCGTCGACGGCCTGCGCCTCGATGCCATTCCCTACCTCTGCATACGCGAAGGCACGAACAACGAGAACGTGCCCGAGACACACGAGGTCATCAAGCAGATCCGCGCGGTCATTGATTCGCGCTACCAGAACCGCATGCTGCTCGCCGAGGCCAACATGTGGCCGGAAGACGTGCGCGAGTACTTCGGTGACGGCGACGAGTGCCACATGGCCTACAACTTCCCGGTGATGCCACGCATCTTCATGGCCGTGGCCCAGGAAGAACGCCATCCGATCATCGAGATCATGAACCAGACGCCGGAAATCCCCGAAAACTGCCAGTGGGCGATCTTCCTGCGCAACCATGACGAACTGACCCTGGAAATGGTCACCGAGAGCGAACGCGCCTTCATGTACAAGGCCTATGCGTCCGATCCGCGGATGCGCGTCAACGTCGGCATCCGCCGCCGCCTGGCACCGCTGATGGACAACAACCGCCACAAGATCGAACTGGTGACCTTCCTGATCCTCACCCTGCCGGGCTCGCCGGTGCTCTACTATGGCGACGAGATCGGCATGGGCGACAACATCTATCTCGGCGACCGCAACGGCGTGCGCACGCCGATGCAGTGGAGTCCGGACCGCAACGCCGGCTTCTCCCGGGCCGATCCGCAGCGACTCTACCTGCCGCCGAACATGGACCCGATCTACGGTTACGAGGCGATCAACGTCGAAGCGCAGGCGCGCAATCCCTCGTCACTGCTGCACTGGACCAAGCGCCTGATCGCAGTGCGCAAGAACTACAAGGCGTTCGGCCGCGGCAGCATCCTCTTCCTCGAACCGGGTAACCGCAAGATCCTCGCCTATGTGCGCGAATACGAGGACGAGACCCTGCTCTGCGTGGTCAATCTGTCGCGCAACGCGCAGCCGGTGGAACTCGACCTGATGGCTTTCAAGGGGCGCGTGCCGGTCGAACTGTCCGGCCGCTCGGCCTTTCCGCCGATCGGCGACCTGCCCTACCTGCTGACCCTGGCCGGCCACGGCACCTACTGCTTCCGCCTGACGACCGACGCCGAAGTTCCCTACTGGCACGAAGAACGCCTGGCGCGCGCCGAGCTGCCGGTACTGGTGCTCACCGAGGGCTGGCTGACCTTCTCCGGCGGCAAGACCACCGCCACCACCGTGCGCCGGGCGATTGCCGCCACCACCCGCAACCAACTGCAGCACAAGGTGCTGGCGCCCTACCTGGTCACCAAGCGCTGGTTCGCCGGCAAGGGGCACCCCATCGAGAGCATCACGATCATCGAGCAGGCGCCCTGGGATACCGACAACGGCAGCTGGCTGTTGACCATCATCGAAGTGCACTGTGCCGGTATCGAACCGCAGGTCTACTTCCTGCCGCTGGCCATCTGCTGGGACGAACAGACCAAGGAAGAAGAGCGCGCCTTGCTCGCACCCTGGGCACTGGCCAGGGTGCGCCAGCAAGACCGTACCGGCCTGCTTTACGGCGCCTTCGGCTCCGACGGCTTCTGCCGCGACCTGGCCGAGGGAATCGGCAAGAACACGGCCATCCCCTTCGCCCGCGGTCGCCTCGAGTTCCATGCCTCGCCGGCGTTTGCCAAGCTCGCCGCCGGCCTCGACGCGCCAGTCCGTCATCCGTCGCTGGAACAGAGCAATACCGCGGTGTACTTCGGCGACAAGCTGTTCCTCAAGGGCTATCGTCGCCTGCAGACGGGCACCAACCCCGAGGTCGAGGTCGGCCGCTTCCTGACCGATACCTCGCCTTACGAACACATTGCGCCGGTCGCCGGCTCGGTCGAGATCCGTCGCGCCGACGGCCAGACGATGACCCTGGCGCTGTTGCAGGGCTACACCAAGAACCAGGGGGACAGCTGGAACTTCACGCTCGACTACCTGGAACGCTACCTCTCCGAAGTCGCCGTGGCCTCCGACGAGCTTGACGGCAACCCGCACGCCTACTTCCTGACCCTGATCGAGGTGCTCGGTCGCCGTACCGGCGAGCTGCACCAGGCTTTCGGTCGCTCGACCGGCGACCCGGCCTTCGAGCGCGAGCCGATCACCGAGCAGGACAAGAGCAGCTGGTCGAACGCGCTGAAGGCCGAAGCGGTGGCCACGCTCGACGAGGTCGAACGGCGCAGCGAGGATTTCCCCGAAGAAGTACGCCAGGGCTGCGATCGTCTGTCCGCCTTGCGACCGGTGCTCCTGGACCGCATTTCGGCGCAGGCGCTGGCCGGCATCAGCGCCGCCAAGATGCGCTATCACGGCGACTACCATCTCGGCCAGGTGCTGCGCGTGGACGAGGACTTCGTGATCATCGACTTCGAGGGCGAACCCGCACGTTCGATGGACGAGCGTCGCCAGAAGCATTCGCCGCTGCGCGACGTTGCCGGCATGCTGCGCTCGTTCAGCTACGCGGCAGCAGTGGCCACCAACCGCCTGACCAACGAGGACCCGGTCGACCGCCATCGTGCCGGGCCGCTGGTCGAGAGCTGGGAGGAGCAGGTCCGGGACGCCTTCATGGGCGGCTACCGCGGCGCCGTGCAAGGCTGCCCGGCGTGGCCGGAGGAGCCCGGTGCCGCCGAACGACTGATCGAATTCTTCGTGATCGAGAAAGCGCTCTACGAGTTGCGCTACGAGATGGGCAACCGGCCGGACTGGATTTCGGTGCCCCTCTTCAGCCTGCTCAGAAACCTTGAAGATCAAGAGCCAAGCTGATTATTACCCGTAAAGGAGAAACACCATGAAAGTACTCGCGATGGTCCTGGCCGGCGGCCAGGGTTCCCGGCTGCATCCTCTGACCGCAGAACGCTCCAAGCCGGCGGTGCCCTTCGGCGGCCGCTA
>LBIU01000810.1 GCA_000987445.1 Candidatus Accumulibacter adiacens
AGACCCGACACCAGCCAGTTCCACATCATCCAGCCGCAGGTGGTGAAGTAGAAGATGCGGTCGCCGGGCTGCACGTCGCCGTGCAGCTGATGTTCCTTGAGATGCTGCAGCAGCGCGCCGCCGTGGCAGTGCACGATGCACTTGGGAACGCCAGTTGTTCCCGACGAAAACATGATGAACAGCGGATGCTCGAAAGGCAGGGCTACGAAGTCGATCTCACCGGCGCTGAAGGGCGCGATGAAGTCAGCGTAGCGCTGGCCGTTGCGAATCGCTGCCACATCCGGTTCAGCCTCGAGGTAGGAAACGACGAGGCAGCGCTCGACGGTCGGCATCTGCGCGGCAATCTGCACGTTCCTGGCCATGCAGTCGACGCGCTTGCCGTTGTACCAGTAAGCATCGACGCAGAGCAGGACCTTGGGTTCGATCTGCCCGAAGCGATCGAGCACGCCCTGAACCCCGAAGTCGGGCGACGCCGACGACCAGATGGCCCCGAGCGAAACCGTGGCCAGCATGGCGATCAAGGCTTCGGGCATGTTCGGCAGGTAGGCGGCGACGCGATCGCCACGGCCGATGCCGGCAGCCTGCAGGGCCTGCGCGCAGCGCGCGACTTCGGCGTACAGCTCGGCCCTCGAGAGACGCCGCTTGACCTGGTCTTCGCCCCAGAAGACCAGAGCGTCGGTATCGGCTTGTCCTGCTGCCACGCCGCTGCGCAGCAGATTCTGCGCGTAATTGAGCTGCGCCTGCGGGAACCAGCGCGCGCCCGGCATGCGATCAGCGTCTTCGAGGACGCCCTCGCCGCGCTCGCCGAGTGCCCCGCATTCGTCCCAGACAGCGGTCCAGAATGCCTCGGGTTCGGCCACCGACCAGCGCCAGAGCGCGGGGTAGTCGCTGCAGGCAGCATCCCAGCGGGAATTGATGGCGGCCATGAAGGCGCTGAGCCTGGCGCCGGCAATACGTTCGGCGCTCGGGCGCCAGAGAGCTTGCTGATCCATCCCCCTCCTCCTTGCTGCGATCGTAAGATGCGCTTAACGGTCATGACATTTCGCGACACCCGGGATCATGCAAGTCATGACCGTTCCCCCTC
>LBIU01000811.1 GCA_000987445.1 Candidatus Accumulibacter adiacens
CCCCGTCCAAAACATGGGGATAACCGGCCATTTGCGCCGCACTTGCCCCGGATGGTGCCTCCGCGAACCGGCAACCGGCATCGCCATCGCCGGAACGCGAAATGCCACCAGTCGCGGCCCGTCGACTCCAACACCGCTCAGGTTCTTCGGCCGGAGCCGACTACGGCACGATCGGAGGACACCGCCACGCGCGGCGCCTGCGCCTGTCGCAACCTGCTCTCGTCCGTCATCTTGCCTATCTCGCGAAAGGCCAAGATGAGAGCAACTACGATTAGGCTGAAGCAGAAGACGCCTACGTAGAGAATGGTCGTATCACTCATGGCTACCTCCTTTGAGGGCAAGCAATCTGAAATAGATGCCGAAGCAAAGAATTGACGGGACCCAAACTGCCGTGAAAAGGCCTTCCTCCTTCTGGCCATTGAACCAGAGGAAGCCCGAAACGGCGAACGCCACCATCACCGAGATAAAAATGCATATGTCAGAAAGTTTGATCATGGAACTTGTCCTTTCAAAGTGTTGCGGTTGAAGAAATGATTGTCGAGGCGCGATCAGTGCCTCGAAAGGGCCCATGCGGCGACCAGCAGGCATGCGATTGCCGCGGAAGCGTGCGCGCGTAGCGCAGTTTCGCCCGGCAGGGCAAAAGCGAATGGAACGACTCCGAAGACCCCCAGGGGCAGCCAAGCCACCAGCACTAGCCCTGCCACGAATACGACGCCACCGAATTGACGGCGCAAGCTGGACGAGCCGGGTGCTTTAGCGGAAGCCATCGATGTCCTTTCCGGCCGTCACGGCTTCTTGACCCCGGCGATGCACCGACCTTTGCCGCTGCCTTGCTTGCCGGCAACGACGGCGCAAGGCGCCCAGCTGTCTCCTGCATACCCTGCGAAGCGCTGGTAGTTGCTGCCGACATGGCCTTGGGTGAAGGTGACCTGCTCCCTTGCATCGGCCTCCCCGGCGTCGTACTTGCAGCCCAAGGCAATCGCCAGCGTGTCGGATTCCTCCAAGCGGATTGGTTGGTCAGACGCGATGAGGCCGGGGCCTGGGAACACGGCACTGGCGGGAATCAAATTAACGGCTAATCGTTGGCCGGTTGTCATGGCTCCTCCTTGGCAAAAAGTGATTCAACGAAACTTCTACTCAACCATTGACCCCAT
>LBIU01000011.1 GCA_000987445.1 Candidatus Accumulibacter adiacens
GCCTTCCTGCAGGGCAACATCGGCCGCCTGTTCGCGGAGTTTTCGCTGACCATGGCCGCGGCCGTGTGTTTCTCGAGCTTCGTCGCCCTGTCGCTGTCGCCGATGCTGGCCTCGAAGATTCTGCCGCAGGGTGCCGGGCACTCGCGCCTGTCGGGCTTCATCGACCGCCTGTTCGGCAAGGTGCGCAGCGGCTATCACGGTCTGTTGCAGGCGTCGCTCAGGCACAGCTGGATCGTTGGCCTGCTCTTCGTCGCCCTGCTTGCCGGCTCGGCGTGGCTGTACCGGAACATTCCCGACGAATACGCGCCGCGCGAAGACCGGGGGGTCTTCTACGTGATGGTCAGCGGCCCGGAAGGGAGTTCCTATCCCTACATCGCGGCCTACATGACCGAAATCGAGCAGCGCCTGATGCCGCTGGTGGAAAGCGGCGAGATTTCGCGCATGCTGGTGCGCGCTCCGCGCGCCTTCGGCAATTTCGAAATCTTCAATACCGGCATCGTCATCAATGTGCTCAACGACTGGTCGCAGCGACGCCCGGCCTGGGAGATCATGGAAGACGTCCGCCAGCGTCTCAAGGATCTGCCCGGCGTGCGCGCCTTCCCGGTCATGCGCCAGGGTTTCGGGTCGCGCATCCAGAAGCCGGTGCAGTTCGTCATCGGCGGCGGCACCTATGAGCAACTCGCGCAATGGCGCGACACCCTGATCGAAAAAATCTACGAGAAGAATCCCGGCCTGGTCGGGCTGGACTGGGACTACAAGGAGACCAAGCCGCAACTGCGCGTGCTCATCGACTACGACCGCGCCGCCGAGCTCGGGGTCAGTATCGGCGATATCGGGCGCACGCTGGAAACCGTGCTCGGCTCGCGGAAGGTCACCACCTACATCGACGCCGGCGAGGAATACGACGTGATCCTGAAAGGCGAACGCAACACGCAGCGCACACCCGCCAGTCTGGAGAACATCCACGTCCGCTCGGCGCGCACGCAGGCGCTGATCCCGCTGGCCAACCTGGTGCGCCTCGAGGAGTTTGCCGATTCGATTCAGCTCAACCGGTACAACCGGGTGCGTGCCATCACCCTTTCCGCCAACCTCGCCGAGGGCGTGGCCCTGGGCGACGCCCTGCGCAGCCTCGAGGAATTGACCCGCGAACATCTGCCCAGCGAGGTGATCATCGACTACAAGGGCCAGTCGGAGGATTTCAAGTCGACCGGCGGCGCGATCCTGTTTGCTTTCGTGCTCGGCATCGTCGTGGTTTTCCTGGTGCTGGCCGCGCAGTTCGAGAGCTGGCTCCATCCCCTGGTGATCATGCTCACCGTGCCGCTGGCGATGGCCGGCGCACTCCTCGGCCTCTACCTCTCCGGCCAGACACTCAACCTCTACAGCCAGATCGGCCTGATCATGCTCGTCGGGCTTTCTGCCAAGAACGGCATCCTGATCGTCGAATTCGCCAACCAGCTGCGCGACGCCGGCAAACCCTTCCGCGAAGCCCTCCTCGAAGCGTCCGCGATCCGCCTGCGCCCGATCGTCATGACCGGCATCACCACCGCCGCCGGTTCCATTCCGCTTCTACTGTCATCCGGCGCCGGCACCGAAACCCGCACCGTGATCGGCACGGTCGTGCTCTGCGGCATCCTCTCCGCCACCTTGTTCACCCTCTTCGTCGTGCCCGTCGCCTACGACCTGCTGGCCAGGCACACGGGCTCGCCCAGGCGGGTACACCGGCAGCTGGAAAGAGAACTGGCGGCGAGCGATGCGCAGGCGTTGGGAGTGGACAAAGCGGATGAGAAGTGAGCAACGGGGCTCGGCGGGGCTGGCCATTTGGCACGCTGCTCTTCCCGGCGTTGCTCGATCACTGCCACCTTGACGGAAAGGAGTTTCCCTATCGCTTCTCTACAGTCGATCCGTTGATCGAGTAGCTGATCAATGGTCACCGCCGACGACCGTCGGGAACAAGAACTTCTTGACGGAATTCGGCGATAGCGGTTAAGGATACTTCTGGATGCGGCTTTCGAATGCGCATTCCCGGGTCAGCAATCAAACAACGGTCAAGGGGCCATGAACATGTCAGAGGAACACGGGTCGTCGCATCACGAAGATCATCTTTCGGAGAAACACGACGACCCTTTGATACGGGGCTTGCATCGAGTCATCCGTCAAGCCATTCGCTTGCTGGCCATCCTGATGACGATGGTCATCCTGTGGTGTGTTGCCGATGTGGTGCTGGAGCTCTACAAAGCGTTGTCGAGCCCGCCGGTGATGCTTCTTGACCTCAACGATATTTTTGTCGTCTTCGCGGCCTTTCTGGCAGTGCTGATCGCCATCGAAATCCTGGTCAATATCACCCTCTACCTACGCGACGACGTCATCCACGTCCAGCTGGTCGTGGCGACGGCCCTGATGGCCATCGCCCGCAAGGTGATCGTGCTTGACCTGAGCACCTTGCAGGCCGAATATCTCTACGGCATGGCGGCCATTCTGCTGGCGCTCGGTGTCACCTACTGGCTGGTGTCCTCGCAGCCGAAGAAGTGAGCGAACCGAGGCACGCGCTTCGCGACGACTAGCGGACGGCCGCTGACGGAGCCGCTTCGGTGGATGCTGGCTGACATCGCGCAGGTGTTTCACCGCTCGCACAGGCACAGGCGCCACTCGCCAGGCCACCGCAACTTCCACGCGGCGGCGGACGGCCGAAGAACAAGCCGAGCGCCAGTCCCAGCCCGGACAGCACGATGACGGCCAGCGTCGCGGCCAGGATTGGCCAGAAGGTATGTGGAAAAGTCATGTTGCTCCTTTGTGGCGCCTGTGGCGCTGTTCAGCCACCGAAATCGTCGAGCAGGATGCTTTCGCGTGCGACGCCGAGATCGCTCAGCATTTTTGTCACCGCACTGTTCATCATCGGCGGACCACAAAGGTAGTACTCGCAGTCC
>LBIU01000812.1 GCA_000987445.1 Candidatus Accumulibacter adiacens
GTAGGCCTTGGCAAACTCCGGCTGCGACTTGAGCAGCGCTTCGGGCTGCTGGCCGACGTAGGCGTCGAGCGAGGCGGCGAAGGTCGGCGCGAAGGCCGGCACAAGCAGCAGGCTGGCCAGGGCGAGGATCGTTAACATTGGTCGTTGCACGGTTCAGACTCCCTGTTTGAGGCTGGCTTCGATGAATTGATCGAGGTCGCCGTCGAGCACCCCCTGCGTATTGCCGACCTCGACGTTGGTCCGCAGGTCCTTGATTCGCGACTGGTCGAGCACGTAGGAACGGATCTGGTGGCCCCAGCCGATATCGGACTTGGCGTCTTCGAGCTTCTGCTGCTCGGCCTGGCGATCGCGCATTTCGGCTTCGTAGATGCGCGACTTGAGCATGGCCATCGCTTCGGCGCGGTTGCGGTGCTGCGAGCGGTCGTTCTGGCACTGGACGACGATGTTCGTCGGCAGGTGCGTGATGCGTACGGCCGAATCGGTCTTGTTGATATGCTGGCCGCCGGCACCGGAGGCGCGGTAGGTATCGATGCGCAGGTCGGAGGGGTTGATGTCGACCTCGAAGGAGTCGTCGATTTCGGGGTAGGCGGTCACCGAGCAGAAGCTGGTGTGGCGGCGGGCGTTCGAGTCGAAGGGCGACTTGCGCACCAGCCGGTGGATGCCGGTTTCGGAACGCAGCATGCCGTAGGCGTAATCACCGGCGAGCTTGATGCTGGCGGTCTTGATGCCGGCGATGTCGCCTTCGGATTCCTCGAGGATTTCGACCGCGAAGCCCTTGCGCTCGCCGTAGCGCACGTACATGCGCAGCAGCATCGCGGCCCAGTCCTGTGCCTCGGTTCCGCCGGCGCCGGCCTGGATGTCGACGAAACAGTTGAGTGGATCGGCCGGGTTGTCGAACATGCGCCGGAATTCGAGGCCGGCGACATCCTTTTCAATCGCATCGATGTCGGCCGTAATGGCCTGCAGCGTCTCGTCGTCGTCCTCGTCGCGGGCCATTGCGAACAGCTCACCGGCATCGCGCAGGCCGTCGCCGACCGTGTCCAGCGTCAGCACGACGTTTTCCAGCGAGCGCTTCTCGCGGCCCAGCGCCTGGGCCCGCTCGGCGTCGTCCCAGACTTTCGGATCTTCGAGTTCTAGCGAAACGGCCTTAAGTTCATCGGCTTTCTGGTCGTAGTCAAAGATACCTCCGCAGTTCGGTGGCCCGTTGACCGAGGTCGTCGAGCCGGTTTTCGATGAGGTTCAGTTGTTCGGCTTCCATGTCTT
>LBIU01000813.1 GCA_000987445.1 Candidatus Accumulibacter adiacens
GCCTCGCTGACCGCTGCCGGCAGCGAGAAACTTGCCGACCAGTCGATGACCGGCGCAGCCCAGGGGCTGTCACTCGACGCGGGCGCGACCTGGCGTCCGCCATCGAACGTCGGTACTTGCGTCTGCAGCACTGGGGTCGGCGGCCACGCGTCGCTTGCCGCTGCGGCAACGGCTTGCGTCACGGCTTGCGCGGGGGTAGGTTCGGCCACAGCCGCCTCAGCCCTTCCGGCGATCGTAATCCGGCCGTCGGTCTCGTCGGCGCCGACCTGCGCTACCGCGTTCAGCGTCAGGCGCCCGTCGTTCAGCCGGGCGTACTGCAGATCGATCGGACTGACGCCGGGCAGCGCGTCGGCCTTGATGCGCAGGTCGATGTCGAGCAGGCTGCCGCTGCCCGCCTGCAATGCCTCGAGGCGGGTCATGTCGACGACGATGCGGCCGGGTTCCTGGCTGCTGATGAACCAGCCAAAGTCGCCGCTGACCGAGCCGCGACGTACGGTGACGACTTCGAAGCGGGCGGCGTCGTAGCCGATTCGCAGCTGCACCGATTCGAGGCCGGCAGTGCTATCGATCCTGACCGGAACGGTGACCAGATCGCCGGGATCGGCGATGGCGTCGATCGGGATGTCGACACGCGGGTCGGGGCCGGCGAAGTTGAGCGGTCCGATACCGTCGGGGATCGGCGGAATCTCGAGTCGGTCGATGCTGCTGGCGCCCGTGAGGTAGCTGACTTCCTGCAGGACGCGGCTGGCGTCGAGCGAGGTCACCCTGCCGCTGCCGTTGATGTCGGCGACGATTAGCGGGTCGACGTTGGGGTAGGCCTCGAAGCCGGGGTCGAGCTTGACCAGCACGCGCTGGATCTTCTGTCCGTCCCAACTGCTGTAAGCGCCGTCGCCACTGCTATCGCCGAAGTAGCCGACGAGCTGCAGGGCGTCGTCGGCAATGCCGCCGAGGGGAAGCATGCCGCCGTCGATGCTTTCGACGGTCAGATCGAGGATCTGCTTGGCCCCATAGGGAGCGCTGACCGGGACCCTGGCAAGCAGGTCGACGAGGCGGGTGCTGCCGGAACCCAGCGTGGTCGGACTTGGCAGGATGACGGTGATGCGGGCGCGCTGACCGCCGTTGTCGCGTGCGGCGCTCTCGAAGCGGACTTCGCTGCCTGCCGGCAGGCCAGAGGCCGCCTGGGCACCGCTGATCTCGAGCAGATTGGGGTCGTAGTCGACGGTGAATACCAGGCTGCGTACGCCTCCACCGCTGCTGAAGCTGACCGGCAGGAATTTGTCGGTGGCGGGCACATCGACCGCCTG
>LBIU01000112.1 GCA_000987445.1 Candidatus Accumulibacter adiacens
TGGCCACCCGATTCACGAAGAAAAAAAACCCCGCCGAAGCGGGGTTTTTTGTTGAGCGGGCAGGCTCGAGCGGGACTTACATGTCCATGCCCATACCACCCATACCACCCATGCCGCCCATGCCGCCACCCATGCCGCCGCCCATGCCGCCCATGGCTGGCTTGTCTTCGGGCAGTTCGGCGACCATGCAGTCGGTGGTCAGCATCAGGCCGGCGATCGAAGCGGCGTTTTGCAGCGCCGTGCGGGTGACCTTGGTCGGATCGAGAACGCCCATTTCAACGAGGTCGCCATACTCACCGGTGGCTGCGTTGTAACCAAAGTTACCGGTGCCCTGAAGCACTGCATTGACGACCACGGAAGGCTCTTCGCCAGCGTTGGCGACGATTTCGCGCAGCGGCTGTTCGAGTGCGCGCAGCACGATCTTGATGCCGGCCTCCTGATCGTGATTGTCGCTCTTGACCCCGGCCAGAGCGCTGCGGGCGCGCAGCAGAGCGACGCCACCGCCAGGAACGATGCCTTCTTCAACAGCGGCGCGAGTGGCGTGCAGTGCATCTTCGACGCGTGCCTTCTTCTCCTTCATTTCGACTTCGGTCGCTGCGCCGACCTTGATCAGGGCCACACCGCCGGCGAGCTTGGCGACGCGTTCCTGCAGCTTTTCCTTGTCGTAGTCGCTGGTTGCGGTCTCGATCTGGGCACGGATTTGTTTGACACGGGCTTCGATGCTGGCCGAAACGCCGGCGCCGTCGATGATCGTCGTGTCTTCCTTGCCGATCTCGATACGCTTGGCTTGACCGAGCTCGTCGAGCGTTGCTTTTTCGAGCGTCAGGCCGACTTCTTCGGCAATCACTTGACCGCCGGTGAGAATCGCGATGTCTTCGAGCATGGCTTTACGACGGTCGCCGAAGCCCGGTGCCTTGACCGCACAGGTCTTGAGGATACCGCGGATGTTGTTGACCACCAGAGTGGCGAGCGCCTCACCATCGACGTCTTCGGCGACGATCAGCAGCGGACGGCTGGCCTTGGCAACCTGTTCGAGAATCGGCAGCAGATCACGGATGTTGGAGATCTTCTTGTCGAAGATCAGCACATACGGGTTTTCGAGGATGGCGTTCTGCTTCTCGTTGTTGTTGATGAAATAGGGGCTCAGGTAACCACGGTCGAACTGCATGCCTTCGACGACGTCGAGTTCGTTGTTCAGCGACTTGCCGTCTTCGACGGTGATGACGCCTTCCTTGCCGACCTTGTCCATCGCCTTGGCGATGATGTCACCGATGTCGACATCAGCGTTGGCCGAGATGGCACCGACTTGCGCGATCTCCTTGTTGGTCGAGCAGGGCTTGGAGAGGTTCTTCAACTCTTCGACGGTGGCGGTGACGGCCTTGTCGATGCCGCGCTTGAGATCCATAGGGTTCATGCCGGCGGCGACGAACTTCATGCCTTCGCGGACAATCGACTGGGCCAGGACGGTCGCGGTCGTCGTACCGTCACCCGCGATGTCGGAAGTCTTGGAAGCGACTTCCTTGAGCATCTGGGCGCCCATGTTGGCGAACTTGTCTTTGAGTTCAATTTCCTTGGCGACGGAGACCCCGTCCTTGGTGACGGTCGGGGCGCCGTACGAGCGATCCAGAACAACGTTGCGACCCTTGGGGCCGAGGGTGATCTTGACGGCGTCGGCAAGAAGGTTTACGCCTTCCACCATGCGTGCACGTGCGCTATCGCCAAACTTGACGTCTTTAGCTGCCATAGAGGTAACTCCTAGAATTCTTTAATGATTTGAATCAGAACCGGAAAGCCGATGGGGATTCGCGGGACGGGTGCAGAGAGCTGATGTGCCGGAGGCTTTAGGCCTCGACGACGCCCATGATGTCTTCTTCACGCATGACCAGCAGTTCCTCGCCATCGACCTTGACGGTCTGGCCAGCGTACTTGCCGAACAGGACCCGGTCACCCACCTTGACTGCGAGGGCACGCACGGAGCCGTCCTCAAGCAGCTTGCCATTGCCAACAGCGCGGATCTCACCCTGATCGGGCTTTTCGGCGGCCGCGTCCGGAATGACGATACCTGAAGCGGTCTTGCGCTCCTCTTCAAGGCGCTTGACGATCACGCGATCATGCAACGGACGAATTTTCATGCAGTTTCTCCTTCGGTTAAGCATATAGGGGGAACAAAACTAGCGGACCCCGCCGCGGTGCTTACGCAAACCGGTGGTAGGGTGTTAGCACTCAACGCTAGCGAGTGCTAATAATAGGGGCGGGCAGGGCGAATTTCAAGGGCTAGTATGTTTCTTTGCGCGCAAGGCGCACGGAAGGCGGCATTCGCCGCCTCCACCGTCACCACCTTTGCGGGCGATTGACCTGTGACAATCGATTCCGCGACAATGCGGCTCCTGCTTTCCACAATACGCTGCACACCCCGTTGTCCAAGGCCATTCGGGCGTGGCGGCTCACCGCGTCAAGGCGGACCCTATGTACTACGGCGAGAAATTCAACGCCTGGACTCACCTCGTCGGGGCCGTGCTCGCTCTCGGCGGTGCGGTGGTGCTGATCGTTGTCGCAGCGCTTGAAGGCGACGCGTGGAAGATTAGCAGCGTGTCTATCTACGGCGTGACCCTGGTGCTGCTCTACAGCTTCTCGGCCCTCTACCACAGTTTTCGCGGTCGTGCCAAAGACATCCTGCGCAAGCTCGATCACCAGGGTATCTACCTACTCATCGCCGGCAGCTACACGCCGTTCTGCCTGGTTACCTTGCGCGGCCCGTGGGGCTGGTCCCTGCTCGGCACCGTGTGGGGCCTGGCGATCCTTGGCAGTCTGCAGGAGATGCGACCGCGGAGCGACGCCCGCCTCCTTTCGCTGGTGATCTACATCGTCATGGGGTGGGCAGTGCTGGTTGCCCTGGTGCCGCTGCTCCAGGCGCTGGGCACGGCCGGATTTATTTGGGTCGCCGCTGGTGGCGTCTTCTACACCGTCGGCATCATCTTCTATGCTCTCGATACCCGCCTGTCCCATGCGCACGGGATATGGCATCTGTTCGTGATGGCCGGTAGCGCTGCGCACTATGTCGCTATTTTGCGCTACGTCCTGTGACCTCGGCGCCCGCTGACGTCTGGAATCTTGCTGCCCTCTGATGGCCGACTTACGGGGCTTTCAAACAGCGAATGTGCGAAAAGACGGAAAAACGCTTGACCTGGCCTGGCCGCCTCGCTACAATGCTTCCTCTTCGCAGCACGCAGGTCCAAGCAGGGCGGCTTCATTGCTCGGTTTGCGGCAGCAAAGGCAGCGAAGCGGAGGTAAAAGCTATTTATCTTCAGTGTCGCGGGGTGGAGCAGTCTGGCAGCTCGTCGGGCTCATAACCCGAAGGTCACAG
>LBIU01000814.1 GCA_000987445.1 Candidatus Accumulibacter adiacens
ATTGCCGGCGAGGACTGGAAGAAGGGCCCCGTCGCTTCGATCGGCGCGCTGGCGCTGGCCGATGGTCTGATTGATTTCAGCGCCGCCCTGCAGCTGTCGATGGTGCATGTGGCCGCGGCGGATGAGGGCGGGCAGCCGTTTGTCGAGCCACCGCCGGTGACGCCGCTCAGCGGCGAGCAACGCGCCGAAGCGCTGCTCGCTTTGCTGGCCTTTGTCGGCAAGGCGCCGCTGGTCGCCTTCCACGCTTCGTTTGTTGCACGGCGAGTCGAGCGTGCGCTGGCCGAGGCGCTCGGCGTCGAGCTGGATTTGCCATGGATCGATCTGGCCTGGGTCATGGCCAGCCTGTTTCGCGAGTTGAACGACAAACAGGCGCGCATGGACGCCTGGCTTGAACACTTTGGCATCATCAGCATCGAGCGGCACCATCCGGTTTCCGACGCCTACGGGCTGGCGCAGCTGCTGCAGCTCACTCTGGCGCGTGCCGCGCAGAAAGGCTTCGAGACGCCGGCCAGCCTTGTCGAACTCGAGAAAGCACGACGCCACCTGTACCCGAGTGCCTAGGCGAGCGTTGCGATGGCCGACTACACCACCGTTCCGCTGCGTCGCTACTATGCCTTCTACACCGCGGGCTTCTTCATTTTCATTCTCATCCTGGCCTTTCTCGAGCGGCACGGATTGCCGCCGCGCTGGATCGGCTATTCCTTCCTGTTTCTGACCATTATCCTCTACGCGACGATTGGCGTATTGGCGCGCACGGCCAGTGTTTCAGAGTACTACGTCGCCGGCAGGCGGGTGCCGGCCATCTTCAACGGCATGGCCACCGGTGCCGACTGGATGAGCGCAGCCTCGTTCATGGGTTTGGCCGGCACGCTCTACCTGTCGGGTTATCAGGGGCTGGCCTACGTGATGGGCTGGACCGGTGGCTACGTCCTGGTCGCACTATTGCTGGCACCCTATCTGCGGCGCTTCGGGCAATACACGATCCCGGACTTTCTCGCGGC
>LBIU01000113.1 GCA_000987445.1 Candidatus Accumulibacter adiacens
GGCGTCGGGCTTGGCGATAATCGCTGAGCACGTCGTGACCCATCACCGTCAGCCGGCCGGCGTCGGGGCGAACGAGACCTGCGAGGCACGAGATCAGGGTTGTCTTGCCGGCCCCGTTCGGGCCGAGCAGGCCGAAGAACTCACCCTCGCCAATTTGCAGCGAAACACCGGCCAGCGCGCGCAGCGAGCCGAAGCGCTTTTCGACCTGAGAAATGGCGACGGCGACGCTCATGGCATCGAGAGGGGGTCGAAGCTGCCTCGCCCGTTCAGGCGAGTGGAAGCAGTTCGGAGACGCCGTATAGCGCTGCCAGGCTGATCAAGCTTGCTGGCGGGTTGGCGACGCGCAAGCTGAGGGAACGCTCAGCGGCCTTGCGCTGCCAGGCAAAGAGGGTGCTCAGGGCTGACGAATCGACCTCGGCAACAGCGGCGAGATCAAGCAGCAAGGCCTCGGATTGCTGGCTGGCGCTCAAGATCCTGCGCCCGGCCTCGTGCAGCGCGCGCGCGTTGGCGATGACCATCGGCGTGGTGACGCGCAGCCGGCCTTCTGCTTGCTCGATCATTTGCTGCTGCTTGCGAGCTGCTTGTTTCTATCGCCGAGCATCTGGATCAGGCCATCAATGCCGCTGCTGTGCACTTCCCGGGAGAACGAGCCCCGGTAATTGGTGACCAGACTGACGCCGGAGACGATGACATCGTACACCTTCCATTCGCCGCCCTGCTTTTCAAGCGCGTAATTGAGCGGGATCGGTTTGCCGCCCGGCTGCTTGACCTCCGTCTTGACCACCACCTCGGTATCGGCTGCCTCAAAATTGCTTGGCCGGTAGGAAATGGTCTGGTCTTTGTACGAGGTCAGTGCATTCGAGTAGGTGCGCACCAGCAGGTTCTTGAACTCCTCCGACAAGCGTTGCTTCTGCTCGGGCGTGGCCTTGCTCCAGTTGCGTCCGACAGCCAGGGCGGTCATGCGCTGGAAATCGAAGTAAGGCAGCACCTTGGTTTCTACAAGGCGCAGGGCCTTGCTGGTGTCGCCACTCTGAATGTCCTTGTCCTGGCGGACGATGGTCAAGACGTCGTCGGTCACCTGCTGCACAAGCGCGTCCGGCGAACGCTCCAGCGCCACTGCGGAGCCAAGCAGCGAAAAAACACCAAACAGCCATGCCAATAAATATTTCATCGATTCTTTCCGTAGCAGTAGGAATGGTTACTCACCGCAGCCAGTCATGCAGCGGGCTGCGCGGATCATCAGTAGTCGTAGTTGTCTTCGGTGAAGAGGGACGGTGGGTTGCCGTCGAAGATGGCGCTGCGGCGATTCTGCAGATACGCATCCCGAATATAGGAGTACTTGTCGAAAGCCGCTTCCTCGATGATCTTGTCTGCTGGCAGGAAGCTCGCGCGCAGGTCCGTGTAGCGCACGGCCACCAGGCTGTTGCGCAGCGGTACATTGTCGACCCGCCACACCGGATCGTAATAGGTGTCCACCAACCATCCGAAGGTGTCGCGTGTGGTCCGGGGTCCGATGAATGGCCAGTAGAAGTAGGGGCCATCAGGGACTCCCCACTTGCCGAGCGTCTGGCCGAATTCCTCGGAGTGCTTGGTCAGCCCCATTTCGCTGGCCACGTCGAAAGCACCGCCGATACCGACGGTGCTGTTGATCAATACCCGCCCGACATCCGACAGCGCGTCACCGCCCTTACCTTGCAGGAGGTTGTTGATTGCCGTCCACGAATCCCAGATATTGCCGAAGAAGTTGCCGACCGCGACCTTTACCGGCAGTGGAGCGACCGCGTCGTAGCCCTTCGCTACCGGCTTGATGGCCACCGTGTCGAGGCCTTCATTGACCGCAAACATCGCGCGGTTGAAGCCCTCGAAGGGGTCCGCCGGGTCGCGATGATCGACCGTTGCGCAGCCGCTGACAGCAAGCATCGTCGCCGCGCAGGCGCAGGCGACCAGGCGCCTTGAAAAGGGTGGCTTCACAGTTTTCCTTTCTTCATGCTATTCGCTCGGACCTTCTGACGCCTTGTTGAACATGAACTGACTGATCAGACTTTCCAGAACCACCGCCGACTGCGTCTGGGCGATCACATCGCCGCCCTGCAGCATCTTCTCGTCGCCGCCCGGGTCAAGCCCGACGTATTGTTCGCCGAGCAGACCGGCGGTCAGGATAAGCGCGAAAGTGTCTTTCGGAAAGTGATAGCGCTCATTGATGCTGAAAGTCACCACCGCCTCATAATCCTTGGCGTCGAAATGGATGTCGACCACGCGCCCGACGACGACGCCAGCGCTCTTGACCGGTGCGCGCACCTTGAGACCGCCGATGTTAGCAAACTTGGCTGTTACCTGGTACGTATCGGCGAAATTGCCAGCCGACAGATTGCCGACCTTCAGCGCCAGAAAGAGCACGCCAGCCAGCCCCAGGGCAACAAAAATTCCGACCCACAGGTCGAGCAACTTGCGACTCATCAAGCCTCCCGGAACATGAACGAGGTTAATACGAAGTCGAGCGCCAGGATCGCCAGTGCCGACTGCACGACGGTGCTCTTGATCGAGCTGGAGACGCCTTCGGCAGTCGGTACGGCGTCGTAGCCCTCGAAGACCGCAATCAGCGAAACGGCGACGCCGAAAACGAAGCTCTTGATGATGCCGCTCCAGACGTCATAGCGGAAATCGACCGAAGCCTGCATCTGCGACCAGAACGCGCCTTCATCGACGCCGATGAAGACCACTCCGATGAGGTAGCCGCCAAAGACGCCCGCTGCCGAAAAGAGCGCAGCCAGCAGCGGCATCGAGATCACCCCACCCCAGAAGCGAGGGGCGACCACGCGCGCAATCGGGTTGATCGCCATCATGTCCATCGCCGTCAGCTGCTCGGTGGCCTTCATCAGGCCGATCTCGGCGGTGATCGAGGAGCCGGCACGCGAAGCGAAGAGCAAGGCAGCAACCACCGGGCCAAGTTCCCGGACCAGCGACAAGGCCACCAGAACCCCGAGCGCCTCGGCCGAGCCGTAGCGCTGCAGTGTCTCATAGCCCTGCATGCCGAGCACCATGCCAATGAACAGTCCCGAGACCATGATGATCAACAGTGACTGGAAGCCCGAAAAGTAGAGTTCGCGGATGGTCAGGTGCAGACGCCGAAAAGACTGCCCCGAGTGGAGAAGGAGCATGACAAAGAAACGTGCCGCGAAGCCGAGCCGCTGCAGCGCGTCGTTGACGCGGTGTCCGAGCTTGGTGATTCCCGAGAGCAGCGCGCCGCCACTGTTCTGTCTAGGATTGCTCATACGCATCTTTCCCAAGCAGTTCCTGAGTGAGTGCTTGTGCCGGATAGTGGAAGGGAACCGGTCCGTCCGCTTGCGCGAAAACGAACTGATGAACAAAGGGGTGCTGCGACGCGCGGATCTCGTCCGGGGTGCCCATGGCCACGACTTTTCCGTCCGACATGAAGTAGATGTAATCGACGATCTGCAAGGACTCCTGGATATCGTGAGTGACCATGATCGAGGTTGCGCCGAGGGCATCATTGAGCTTGCGGATCAGTTGTCCGATCACCCCCAGGGAGATCGGGTCGAGACCGGCAAAAGGTTCATCGTACATGATCAGCATCGGGTCCAGCGCAATCGCCCGTGCCAGCGCTACCCGTCGGGCCATGCCGCCGGAGAGCTCGGCCGGCATCAGCTGGCTGGCGCCGCGCAAACCCACCGCATTGAGCTTGAGGAGCACCATGTCGCGGATCAGTTCCTCGGGCAGGTCGCTATGCTCGCGCATCTGGTAGGCGACGTTGTCGTAGACCGAGATGTCGGTGAACAGGGCACCAAACTGGAACAGCATTCCCATCCGTCGGCGCAGCGCGTAGAGCTCGTCATCGCGCAACTTGGGTACCGACAGGCCGTCGACCAGCACCTCGCCGCGGCTGGGTTTTAGCTGCCCGCCGATCAGCCGCAGCAGAGTCGTCTTGCCGCAACCCGAACCACCCATGATGGCGACGACCTTGCCCCGCGGGATCTCCATGCTGATGCCCTTGAGGATTGGGCGGTCGTCGTAAGCGAAATCGAGATCCTTGATTTCGACGAGATTATCGTCAGACACGGTTGCATCCCGAGACGAAAAAAACGTTAATTATACCGGATGGACAGCGCCAGCCGCGAGAAACCTGAATTGCTTTCCGGCCGTGCAACTGTGAAACAAAGCCGTGTTAGGCTATCCAGGACAACGGCCTGTTCTTCATTCTTCCCATGACGGAAATCCTCCTGCCCGAAAAACCCCTGCTGCTGATTGTTGACGACGACCCGCTGATCTGTGACACCTTGAGTTTTTCGCTGGGTTCGCTCTTCGAAGTGGTCACCAGCCATTCGCGCCCGCATACCTTGCAACTGCTTCGGCAGTTGCGCCGACCGCCGGAGGTGGCGCTGGTCGATCTCGGCCTGCCGCCGCTGCCGCACCGTCCCGACGAGGGCTTTGCGCTGATCTCGGACCTGCTCAAGATCGCGCCCGAACTACCCATCGTTGTCCTCTCCGGGCAGAGCGAGGACGGCAATGCACGTCACGCACGGACGCTCGGCGCCGCCGATTTTGTCGCCAAGCCGTGCAACCCCGGCGACCTGCAGCAGGTTCTCCAGGGGGCGCTGTCTTTTCGCAGACTCGAAGGGAAACGCCCGCCGGGCGAAGCGGCCTCGCCGCTGCTCGGCAACAGCCCGGCCATCGAGAAACTGCGGCTGCAGTTGCGACAGTATGCCGACCTGCCTTTCGCGGTACTGATCGAAGGCGAGTCGGGCAGCGGCAAGGAGATCATCGCCTCGGCTTACCTCCATTACGATACGCGTCGTCGCGACAAACCGTTTCTGGCGCTCAATTGCGCCGCGATTTCGCCAAATCTGGTCGAAGCGACGCTGTTTGGTTACGCGCGCGGCGCTTTTACCGGCGCCACCGCTGCCAAGGCCGGCTACTTCGAAGACGCGACCGAGGGCAGCCTATTCCTCGACGAGATCGGCGAGCTGGCGCTCGAGTTGCAGGCCAAGCTGCTGCGGGTGCTCGAGAACGGCGAGTATCAACGGGTCGGCGAAACGCAGTCGCGCCTCAGCCGGGCGCGGATCATTGCCGCCACCAACCGTGACTTGCGCAAGGAGGTGCGGGCGGGCAATTTCCGGGCCGATCTCTACCACCGGCTGTCGGTGTGCGCCATCGTTGCGCCACCCTTGCGCGAGATGGGCGACGACAAGCTACTCCTGCTCGAACACTTCCGGCAGCTTTACGCGGGTCAGGCGCAGCGGTTGCCGTTCACGCTCTCCGAAGAGGCAAGGCGTCTCTGGCTGGACTACCCTTTTCCCGGTAATGTCAGAGAGTTGCGCAATATCGTCATTCGTCTGGCCAGCAAGCACTCGGGGCAGAGGGTCGACGTGGCGGCCCTGGAAGCCGAGCTTGACCTACCCGACGAGCCGCTGCTCGCTGCGGCCGGCGTCGCCTCTGGCGGTGGTGACGAGGCCGGCGGCGAGGCGATCATCGCGGCGGCCACGCAGCGCCTGCGGCAACGCGAGGCCTTCAGCCTCGATGGATTGCTCAAGGCCACCGAACGTGGCTATATCGAAGCCGCCCTGAAGCTGGCGCATGGCAATGTCAGTCAGGCCGCTCGCCTGCTCGGTATCCATCGCACCACACTCTACAACCGTATGGAATCCTCGGCGCGGGAGCTTTGATGTATCTAGAGCACTTCGGCCTGCAGCAAGCGCCTTTTCGCATCACGCCACATACCGAGTTCTTTTTCGCCGGCGGCAAGCGCGGCGCGACCCTCGAGGCGCTGATCTATGCCATCACGCACGACGAAGGCATCGTCAAGGTCAGCGGCGAGGTGGGTAGCGGCAAGACGATGCTCTGCCGGATGTTGTTGGAGAAGCTTCCGGATAAGGTCGAGACGGTCTATCTGGCCAATCCGATGCTCTCGCGCGACGAAATTCTCTTCGCCATTGCTGAGGAGTTGCGCATTCCACTTCCGGAGGGGCGTAGCCATTTGTTGCTGCGCTCATTGCAAGGGCGCCTCCTGGAAATCTACGCCAGCGGCCGCCAGGTCGTGGCCTTGATCGACGAGGCGCATGCCATGCCTCCCGAGGCTCTGGAAGAGATTCGGCTGCTTTCCAATCTGGAGTCCAATCGCCACAAGCTGTTGCAGATCGTCCTCTTTGGTCAGCCCGAGCTTGATTCCCGCTTGCGGCAAACGAGCATGCGTCAGCTGAATGATCGCATCACCCACAATTTCAGGCTGGAACCGCTGCGTTGTCGTGATGTTTCGGTCTACCTGTTGTTCCGTCTGCGCGCCGCCGGCTATCGGGGTCCCGATCCCTTCACCAAAGGCGCTGTCGAGCTGATCAGCAAGGCCTCCGAAGGGCTCAGTCGGCGAATCAATATCCTGGCCGACAAGGCGCTGCTCGCCGCTTTCTCCGATGGGGTGCATCAGGTCGATCGCCGGCAGGTACGGGCGGCGATTCGCGATGCCGAGTTCCGCCGGCTCAATCGCCGCTTTGCTGTCAGCTGGGCCTGGGCTGGCGCTGTCGCAGGCCTCTGCGCACTCGTCGCCGTGGCCTATCTCGCCGGCACTCGGAACCTTGTCCGTCTTGGCAGCCCGGCCAGCGTTCCCGCGCCCGCTCCGCCCCTTGCCGAGCCGCCGCTGGTCGCGAGCGTGGCGCCGGACATCGAGGCGTCGCCGGCTGCCGCGCCGGCCTTGCCAGCCGACACCCCTTCCGGCGCAGCGTTGGCGGAGCCGTCGGCCGTTGTCGCGGCGTCGTCGTCGCCAGGCAGCAAGTCGCCGGGCGTGCGACCGGCCTCGGGCCTGGCCGAGCGCATCGCGGCAAGCGAAGTCTGGCTGGCAAAGACGCCGGATAGTCATTTCTTCATTCAGTTGCTCGTTGTCGATGCCGTTAGCGAAAAAGAAGTGCTTGATTTCATAGACAAGCATGCGGCAACGCTCGATGAGCAGCAGCTTCGCGTCTATCGTTCGAGTCTGAGTGGCCGGGACCGGCTCGGCGTCATTTATGGCGACTATCCGTCCCGCGAGCTGGCGAACGCCGCGCTGGGCAAGCTCTCCGAGATCAGTCCGGCGAGCAAGCCCTACGTTCGGGCCGTCGGCAGACTGCGCTGACCAGGGCCCCCGGGGTGATTGAAGATGGCGTCGTAACACACTTAAAATCATGCACTTGCCTCGAAGTCCTGTCGTGGTATGATGAAGTTAGGCCCCTAACCGGAGAAAGCCCGAGCGTGCCTCTGAAAATACTCAGCGCCATCTTTCTAGCGCTTCT
>LBIU01000815.1 GCA_000987445.1 Candidatus Accumulibacter adiacens
TCAAGGCGGACCGCACCGGCACCGGTACGCGCTCGGTATTCGGCTGGCAGATGCGCTTCGACCTCAGTGCCGGCTTTCCGGCGGTGACCACCAAGAAGCTGCACCTGCGGTCAATCATCCACGAGCTGCTGTGGTTCCTGCAGGGCGAGACCAATGTTCGCTATCTGCGCGAGAACGGGGTCCGCATCTGGGACGAATGGGCGGACCCGAATGGTGATCTCGGTCCGGTCTATGGTCATCAATGGCGTCACTGGCAAGCTCCGGGCGGCCACGAAATAGACCAGATCGCCCAACTCGTCGAGCGCCTGAAAGACAACCCCGACTCGCGCCGCCACCTGGTGACCGCCTGGAATCCGGCCGACGTCGAGCGCATGGCGCTACCGCCCTGCCACGCTTTCTTCCAGTTCTACGTCGCCCCCGCCGGACCCGCCGACCGCGACCAGCGCGCCAAACTCTCCTGTCAGCTCTACCAACGCAGCGCCGACATCTTCCTTGGTGTCCCCTTCAACATCGCTTCGTACGCACTCCTCACCCTGATGCTGGCGCAGGTGTGCGGCTATCAGGCGGGCGACTTTGTGCACACCTTCGGCGACGCCCACCTCTACAGCAATCACCTTGAGCAGGCGCAGCTGCAACTGACGCGCGCGCCGCGCGCCTTGCCAACGATGCGCCTGAACCCTGAGGTTCGCGACCTGTTCGCCTTCCGTTTTCACGACTTCAGCCTCGAAGGCTACGATCCTCACCCGCACATCGCGGCGCCGGTGGCCGTCTGATCCGATGGTCGCCGCTGACTGCCACTGCGCCCTGCCCACCCAGGCCATGGCCGCCGCAACCCAGGGTCACGCACGTCTTCGGGGAAGCGGGCAATGATCGCGCTGATCGCAGCCGTGGCCAGAAACGGCGCCATTGGCTGGCAGCAGCAACTGCCCTGGCACCTGCCTGAAGACATGAAGCACTTTCGCGAAACGACCCGCGAAAAGCCCGTGATCATGGGCCGAAAGACCTGGGAGTCGCTGCCGGCGGCGTTTCGCCCGTTGCCGAAGCGGCACAATATCGTCGTCAGCCGCAATCCGGCCTACCTGGCCAGCGGTGCGACCCTGGCGAGTTCGATCGAAGAGGCGATCCGCCTCGCGGGTGAGGCCGGCGAGGTATTCGTCATCGGCGGTGCCGACCTCTATCGGCAGACGCTGCCGCTGGCCAGTCGCCTCTACTTGACCGAAATCGCCGCAGACTGCCGGGGGGACAGCTACTTCCCGGAGCT
>LBIU01000816.1 GCA_000987445.1 Candidatus Accumulibacter adiacens
TGGCCGAACTGGTCAAGATCGACCCCAAGTCGATCGGCGTCGGCCAGTACCAGCATGACGTCAGCCAGACCCGCCTGGCGAAGGCGCTCAACGCCGTCGTCGAGGACTGCGTCAATGCCGTCGGCGTGGACGTCAATACGGCCTCGGTGCCGCTGCTGACGCGCGTCTCCGGACTGACGGCGACGCTGGCGACGAACATCGTCGCCCACCGCGACCGGCATGGCGCCTTCGCCAACCGCCAGGCGCTCCGCGAGGTGCCGCGCCTCGGCGACAAGACTTTCGAGCTGGCCGCCGGCTTCCTGCGCATCAACGACAGCGACAATCCCCTCGACAGTTCGGCGGTGCACCCCGAAGCCTACCCGCTCGTCGAGCGCATGCTCGCCGACATCAAGAAGGGAATCCGCGAGTGCATCGGCGACAGCCGCCTGCTCAAGACACTGGCCGCGGAAAAATACACCGACGACAAGTTCGGTCTGCCGACCGTCCGCGACATCCTCAAGGAACTCGAAAAGCCCGGCCGTGACCCGCGCCCGGAGTTCAAGACCGCCGCTTTCCGGGAGGGCGTCGAGACGGTCAAGGACCTGCAGCCGGGGATGATCCTCGAAGGCGTGGTGACCAACGTCGCCAACTTCGGCGCCTTCGTGGACATCGGCGTCCATCAGGATGGCCTGGTGCATATCTCGGCGATCGCCAACAGGTTCGTCAAGGATCCGCGCAGCGTCGTCAAGGCCGGCGACGTGGTCAAGGTCAAGGTGCTCGAAGTCGACCTGCCGCGCCAGCGCATCGCGCTGAGCATGCGCCTTTCAGACGAGTTGCCGGGCACCGCGAAAGCCGGCGCAGGCTCAGCCTCGGCGCCCGTCTCCGCCAAGGCCCGCCAACGCCAGCAAGGCCAGCCCGAGCCGAGCGGCGCGATGGCCAGCGCGTTTGCCCGGCTCAAGCGCTGAACGCACCACAAGCAGCAACGCCATCCCCTCTCGCCAGACATGAACACCATGAAATCTCGGACTTGCACTCCGAGATTTC
>LBIU01000817.1 GCA_000987445.1 Candidatus Accumulibacter adiacens
CAGCTGAAGAATCAGGATCCGCTCAATCCGCTCGACAATGCGGCGGTCACCACGCAGATTTCGCAGATCAATACGGTCACCGGCATCGAGCGGCTGAACAAGACGCTCGAGACCTTGCTTGGCACCTACAACGAGGGTCAGGCCGTCCAGGCCGCCGCGCTGATCGGCAAGAGCGTGCTGGTCGGCGGTTCCGGGCTGGCGCTGGTCAATGGTCAGGCGCACGGTGGGGTCGATCTCGCCGGGCCTGCGGACAACGTCACGCTGACGATCCTCGGTGCCGGCGACAACGTCATTCAGAGCGAGCGCCTCGGCGCCCGCGACGCCGGTAGCTTTGCCTTCACCTGGGACGGCATGACCGCTCAGGGCGTCCCGGCGCCTGACGGCAGCTATCGTTTCACGGTGAACGCGGTCCGCGGCAGTGAAACGGTGGCCGCCGAGGCTCTGCAGATTGGCACGGTAAATGCTTTGGTTAGAGACAAGGGCAGCTATCAGCTCGATCTTGGCGGGCTGGGACGGGTCGCTTTCGACAAGGTTCAGCAGATTCTCTAGGCGTAGGGGGCAAGAATGAGTTTTCAGCAAGGTTTGAGCGGTTTGAACGCGGCGGCGTCGTCGCTGGACGTGATCGGCAACAACATCTCCAACTCCAGCACGGTGGGTTTCAAGAGTGGAAGCGCGAACTTTTCGGACATCTACGCCGCTTCGCTGGGCATCGTCTCCGGTGCCAAGATCGGTATCGGCGTCGGTGTCGGGGCGGTGCAGCAGCAGTTTACGCAGGGCAATCTGACGACCACCAACAATCCCCTCGACCTGGCGCTCAACGGCGGCGGTTTCTTTCGCCTGAGCGACGGCGGCGCGATCAGCTATACCCGTAACGGGCAGTTTCACATCGACAATGAAGGCTATGTGATCAACGACCAGCGCGCTCGCCTGACCGGTTACCCGGTCGCAGCCAGCGGTGCGATCACCCCTTCCAACCCGATCGAGCTGCAGATTTCGGCGGGCCAGATCGCGCCCCTGGCGAGCAGTGACCCGCTCGCCGGAGAACTGCGGGCGGTGCTCAATCTCGACTCCCGCGACTCGGCTCCGGCCGTGGTCCCCTTCGATCATCGCGATCCCGAGACCTACAACTTCTCGACCGCGTTGAC
>LBIU01000818.1 GCA_000987445.1 Candidatus Accumulibacter adiacens
CTGGCCCTCGATGCGGTGATCAACCAGGCCGGTCGTGACGTCCTGTGCGTGGTGGTGCTGATCGGCCAGCCGCGCTCGGCGGTGGCGGCGACCGTCGAGGCGCTGCGCAAGGCGGGCGCACTCGACTACACGGTGGTGGTCGTCGCCGAGGCCAACGCCCTGCCCGGTTTTCGCTACCTCGCACCCTTCGCCGCTTGCGCCCTCGCCGAGCACTGGATGCGTGCGGGGCGCGACGTGCTGGTGGTTTACGACGACCTCACCCGCCACGCCCAGTCCTACCGCGAGCTCTCGCTGCTCTTGCGGCGACCGCCCGGGCGCGAGGCCTACCCTGGCGACATCTTCTACCTGCATTCGCGGCTACTCGAACGGTCAACGGTGCTGCTGCCCAAGTTTGGCGGCGGCAGCATGACTGCACTGCCGATCATCGAAACCCGGCAGGGAGAGCTGTCGGCCTACATTCCGACCAACCTGATATCGATCACCGACGGCCAGATCTATGTCGATGCCAAGCTCTTCGCCGCAGGCACGCTGCCGGCCATCGACATCGGCCGCTCGGTATCGCGCATCGGCGGCAAGGCCCAGCATCCGGCGATCAAGGCCGCGTCAGCGCGTATTCGCCTCGAGTACCTGCAGTTCCTCGATCTCGAACTCTTTGCCCGCTTCGGCACCCGCCTTGACCCGGCCGTCGAGGACAAGCTGCGCCGCGGACGCCTGCTGCGCGCACTCCTCAAGCAGGATCGCCTGTCACCCCTGCCGGAACTCGCGCATCAGGCCTGGCTGCTGGCCTACGGCGAGGGACTGCTCGATGACTACTCGCCGCAGGCTGCGGCAGATCTGTTGCCGACGCTCTTCGCCGCAATCGCCGCCGCCGGCTTGTCCCTGGACGACGACAAGGAACGCTGGCTGGCCGCCATCGCCTCGCAGCTGGCAAGGCTGAAATGAGTCAGCGGCGTGAGATCGAGGCGCGACTCGCGCTCTACGACGATCTGGCCGGGATTCTCGGCGCCATGCGCAGTTTTGCGCTCGCCGAACTGCATCGCATCAGCCGCCGTGAAGAGGCGCAGCAGCAGGTGGTACGGGTTCTCGGGGAAGCGCTGCAGGAGGTCACGTCCTTTCAAGCACCACGCGACGAAGCGCCTGCCGAGGCCTGGCTGCTGCTCGGTTCGGTACGCGGCTTTTGCGGCAGCTTCAACGAAGACGTCGTGCGCGCATGGCAGGCAAA
>LBIU01000819.1 GCA_000987445.1 Candidatus Accumulibacter adiacens
GTCGGCACCGAGCGCGACCTGAACAGCGAGCGCCAGCATCTGGAATCGGTACTCGACGCCCTGCCCTTCCTCGACAGCGGCGAGCGCGGTGGCTACGGCAGCGAGTGGCTGATCGAAGACCCGGAGGAGGCACTGGCGACCGTCGAAGCCCTGCCGAGCTTGCCGGCGATCGCTGCGGTGGAGTGGCCGAAGGGCAAGAGCGTTCGCGTGCTCACCCTCGACAGCCGCCAGCTCGGCGTAAGGATCAGCCGCGAACGCGACTGGTTCCGACTCGCCGGGCAGGCGACACTCGACGAGGGACTGGTCCTGCAACTGGAAACGCTGCTCGCCGCGGCCCGCGCCAAGAGCCGTTTCGTGCCCATGGGGAACGGCGTTTACGCCGCCCTGACGCGCTCGCTGAAGCAGAAACTGAGCGATCTGGCGGCAGTGCTCGAAACCGACAAGAACGGTGGCAAGGTGCCGACCATCGCCGCCGCCTGGCTCGACGAGATCCTCGACGGCAGCAAACTCGATGCCGGCAAGGAATTCCGCCAGGCCATCGACCGCCTGCGCCAGGCGCAGGCCCTGACGCCGACACTCCCCAGCCTGCTGCAGGCCAGCCTGCGGCCATATCAGGAAGACGGCTATCAGTGGGCGATCCGTCTGGCGACTGCCGGCGTCGGCGGCTGCCTGGCCGACGACATGGGCCTCGGCAAGACCCTGCAGGCGCTCGGCGTGCTTCTCGAACGCGCAGCCGGCGGCGCCGCGCTGGTCATTGCGCCGACTTCGGTCTGCGGCAACTGGCTGGCCGAAACCCTGCGCTTCGCGCCCAGCCTCAATGTCTGCGTCTACAGCGAAGCGAGCGACGGCGAACGTGCGGAACGCGTCGCCAAGGCCGGGCCGCAGGACCTGCTGATCGTCTCCTACACCCTGCTGCAACTGGCCCAGGAGCGGTTCGCAGAGCGCCGCTGGCATACCCTGATCGCCGACGAAGCGCAGGCGATCAAGAATGCCGCTGCCAAGCGCTCGCAGGCGGTCTTCGCCCTGGACGCCGATTTTCGTCTGGCGCTGACCGGCACCCCGGTCGAAAACCGGCTCTCCGATCTGTGGTCGATCATGCGCTTCGCCAATCCCGGCCTGCTCGGCAGCAGCCGCCGCTTCGACGAGCGCTTCGCCGGCCCCATCGAACGTAACCGCGACCGCGAAGCACAGCACGTTCTAAAGCGGCTGGTCGGCCCCTTCGTCCTGCGGCGCACCAAGTCCGAGGTCCTGCAGGAACTGCCGGCGCGCACCGAGCTGATTCTGACGGTGACCCCGGAAGCCGCGGAAGCGGCACACTACGAAGCGCTGCGTCGCGAAGCGACGAGCGAGATCGACGCCAGCCTCGACAGCGCGCCGCAGGCCCAGGCACGCTTCAACATCCTCGCCCAGCTGACCCGCCTGCGTCGCGCGGCCTGCGACCCCCGCCTGTGCAGCCCCGAGCTGGGCATCGTCGGCGCCAAGGTACAGGCCTTCACCGAACTCGCTGCCGAACTGGTTTCCAACGGACATAAAGCGCTTGTTTTCAGCCAGTTCGTGGACTTTCTTTCAATGTTACGTGAACAACTGCAGGCGAGCGGAATTGCCTATCAGTACCTCGATGGCGCCACCCCCGCCGGCGAACGTACGCGGCGCGTCGCGGCTTTCCAGGCGGGTGAAGGCGATCTTTTCCTGATCAGCCTCAAAGCCGGTGGCTTCGGACTCAACCTGACCGCTGCCGACTACGTGGTCATCACCGATCCGTGGTGGAATCCGGCCACCGAAGATCAGGCCATGGGTCGCGCGCATCGCATCGGGCAATTGCGGCCGGTGACCGTCTATCGCCTGGTCACCAAGGGCAGCGTCGAGGAACGCATCGTCGCGTTGCACCACGACAAGCGAGCGCTCGCCGAGAGCATCCTGGAAGAAGGCGA
>LBIU01000114.1 GCA_000987445.1 Candidatus Accumulibacter adiacens
CCGGCAGCTTGGCGTAGAGCTCCTCGGCGGCGTCCCAGTAATCGCGATGCCAGACGACCTTGCCTTGGCCATCGAACTTGAGATGCGAGACGCCACGGATCACCTGTACCTGGCCCTGCCCTCGCCTGCCCGGCAGGCGAAAGTGCATTTCCCACACCAGCATCGCGCCGTTGTCGGCGACTACCTGCTCGTGAACGACGAAGCGCGGTTCGCCGACCTGCCGGAACATGTGCGCGAAAATGCGCTGGATCGCCGCCACGCTACGCACCTCGTTGAACGGATCCTTGAAGAAAGCGTCCTCGGCGTAGAACTCCGGGAAACGCGCGACGCTCTCGGCGCTCAGGCCTTCGTAGAACGCGGTCAGTGCATCGACGCTCGCGGTCGTGCTGATGTCAGCCTCCATCAGCGGTCAACGAAACGACTTACCAGAAAGAAATAGATCCGGTACGGCAGGTGGGCGAGCAGCTTGACCACGCGCGTGAAGCGCTTCGGAAAGTGGATTTCGAAAGCGCTGCCGGCGAAACCGTCGACCGTCTCCTGCGCTGCCTGCTCGGCCGTCAGCAGCGCGGGCATCGCGAAGTCGTTCTTCTCGGTGAGCGGGGTGGCCACGAAGCCCGGGTTGATCAGCCGTACGCCGATCCCTTTCGGATGCAGATCGAGATAGAGCGCTTCGGCAAAGTTTATCAGCGCCGCCTTGGTCGGGCCGTAGATCAGGGATTTCGGCAGGCCCCGGTAGCCGGCGACGCTGGCCACGAAGCCGATCTGGCCGCTGCCCTGGCGCAGTAGCTGCGGCAGCACGCAGGCAGCGAAGGACACTGCGCCGACGAAGTTGATGTCGATCATCTGCCGCGCCCGTGCCACATCGAGCTCCCAGGCGCGCATCGGCAGGTAATCGCCGGCGACATAGAGCGCCACATCGACGTCTCCCCAGGCCAGCAGCAGCTTTTCCCAGGCGGCCTGCAGGCTGGCCTGATCCGCGGCATCGCAGGGCAGGACCAGCGCCCGCTCGGCATCGCCAGCCGCTTCGGCGAGGCGGCCCGCATGGCGTGCCGAGAAGGCAACGCGGGCGCCACGCGCCAGCAACAGGCGGCCGAGCGCCGCGCCGATGCCGCTCGAAGCGCCGAGCAGCCAGACACGCTTTCCAGACCAGTCTTCGATATTTGGATTCATGGCCTTAGCGCTTGCTGAAGCTGAGCGTCACTTCGCCGAGCCGGAAGCCGAACTTGCGCATCTCGGAGCGATTGAGCATCACCTTGTCGTCGATCAGGAACATCCAGTCGTCGAAATCCACGTTCCACACCCGGCCGTCGACCGGCAGCGCCAGGACGTAGCGCCAACGCAGTGCGTTGCCCGCGGCCTCGCCCTGCGCATCACCGACCACATCATCCGCACGGCCGACATAGTTCGACGCGTCGACCCGGGTGATGGTCCACACACGACGGGAGGTCGTGCCATCGGACCAGGAAAAGTGCTCATCGAGCGTGCCGACATCGACGCCATCGCGTTCTTCCCAACTGGCGTCGATCAGCACATGAAAGCGCTTGATCACTTCTCCCGAACGATCCTGGAACATCCCCCAGCCATCGATCGTTCCGTTGAAGTACTTCGCCAGATCGAGCACCGGC
>LBIU01000115.1 GCA_000987445.1 Candidatus Accumulibacter adiacens
ACGCCGGACGCGCCCGCAGAACGCACCGGCCGGGCTCAATTCTCCCGCCTGATCAGCACCACCGCCTCGGTGGCAATGCCTTCCCCTCTGCCGACGAAACCCAGCTTTTCAGACGTTTTCGCCTTGACGTTCACGCAGTCGACAGCCACCTTCAGATCGGCCGCAAGGTTGGCCACCATCTGCGGCAGATACGGCGCCATTTTCGGCTGCTGGGCGATGATCGTCGCGTCGACGTTGCCGACCTGCCAGCCGGCCTGGGCCAGTAGTGCGAGCGTGGCGCGCAACAGGGCCCGGCTGTCGGCGCCGCGATAACGCGGGTCGCTATCGGGAAAGTGGCGGCCAATGTCACCCAGCGCGGCGGCGCCGAGCAGCGCGTCAATGATCGCGTGCACCAGCGCGTCGGCGTCGGAATGGCCGAGCAGGCCCCTGCTGTGCGCGATGTCGACACCGCCGAGGATCATCCTGCGACCCGGCACCAAGGCATGAATGTCGCAACCCTGACCGACGCGGATCATTCGTCCACTCGCGCCCTGCCCTGCAGGATCAGCTCGGCCAGGCGCAGGTCGGCGGGAAAAGTGACTTTGAGGTTGCTGGCGTCGCCGGCGACCAGACGCGGCTTGAAGCCAGCGGCCTCGACGGCAGAGGCCTCGTCGGTACCGTTGGCATGCTCGGCCAGCACCCGCGAGAGTAGACCGTAGCGAAACATCTGCGGGGTTTGTGCCTGCCACAGGCCGTCGCGCGGCTCGGTGCTCACGACACGCCGCTCGGCGTCGGCGCGCTTGAGCGTATCGGCCAGCGGCACGGCCAGCAGGCCGCCGACCGGATCATCGGCAAGCTGGTCGCACAGCGCTTGCAGGTTCGCCTGCGACAGGCAGGGACGCGCCGCGTCGTGGACCAGCGCCCAGTCATCGTCGTGGGCGGCCGTGGCCGCCGCGGCGAGACCATTGGCAACGCTGTCGGAGCGGCTCGCGCCACCGCAATACACACTCTCCAGTTTGTGGCCAAGACTGCGCCAATCGTATCGCTGCCACCAGCTGTCGTCCGCAGAGAGTACCACCCAGACGCGATCGATGCGCGGGCAGCGACACAAAGCGGCAAGGCTGTAGTAGATAAGGGGTCGGCCGGCGAGCGTCTGGTATTGCTTTGGCATTTCGCCGCCAAAGCGCGATCCGCTGCCGGCGGCGGGGACGATTGCGTAGTGACGTAGCATGGCGTAATTTTACTAAAGAAGGCAGACGGAAACCGACCTGAGCGCACAGCGCTGCGAATGGGCTCGCGCCGCCGGGCAATCTCTCCGGCCTGTACCGCCGCCGCCAGGCCTTCCCGAGAGTCCCTCTGCGAGGAACGACAAGATGACTCACTCGACAAGCACGCTTCGTCCTGCCGCCGTCGCCGGCAGCTTCTATCCCGGTTCCGCCGGCGTTCTGGCGCGCGATCTGCGCCGGCTGCTCAGCGCGGCCCGGCCAGAGCAAGGGAACCATCAGGCGCGACGACCGAAAGCGATCATCGTGCCGCACGCCGGCTACGTCTATTCAGGAGCGATCGCCGCAAGCGTCTATGCGCCACTGCACGCCTTGCGCGCCAGCATCCAGCGTGTCGTTCTGCTCGGCCCGACGCACCGCGTTGCCGTCGATGGGCTGGCAATCCCCTCGGTCAGCGCCTTCGCGACGCCGCTCGGCGAGGTTCGGCTCGACCGCGAGGCCATGCGCCGCATCGCGCGACTGCCGCAGGTCGTCGTCAGCGACGCCGCGCACGCCATGGAACATTCGCTCGAAGTGCAGCTACCGTTCCTGCAGACCGTACTCGAGCGGTTCCTGCTGGTGCCCCTGGCAGTCGGCGCCGCCGCGCCGGGCGAAGTCGCCGAAGTGCTCGAAGCACTATGGGGCGGCGACGAGACGCTGATCGTGATCAGCTCCGACCTGTCGCATTTCCTTCCCTACGCGCGTGCCTGTGAAACCGACAGCGAGACCGCCCGCCACATCGTCGCCCTCGACGCGAAGCTCAACCACCAACAGGCCTGCGGCGCGACACCGGTCAACGGATTCCTGCTGGCCGCGCGTCGGCACGGACTGCAGGCGCAACTGCTCGACCTGCGCAATTCGGGCGATACCGCCGGCGACAAGGCGCGCGTCGTCGGCTACGGCGCCTTCAGCTTTACGCCGGAGGGCGCCGATGCCCACTGACCCTCTGGGCAGCGCCCTGCTGATCAGCGCGCGCAACGCCATCGCCGCAAGGTTCGGACTGCCGCCGAAAGCGGTCACCTCGGTGCCCGAACTCAGCGCGCCGGGAGCGAGCTTCGTGACGCTGACCCAGAACGGCCAGCTGCGCGGCTGTATCGGCAGCCTGGAAGCCGAGCGGCCACTGGCCACCGACGTCGCCGAGAATGCCTTCGCCGCCGCTTTTCGCGACTGGCGCTTCCCGCCACTGAGCGAGCAGGAATTGCCGCGCACCCGCGTCGAGGTGTCATTGCTGACGCCAACCGAACCCTTCCCGGTGGACAGCGAAGAAGAGGCCCTGACCCGCCTGCGACCGGGTATCGATGGCCTGATCCTCCGCTGCGGCCGGCACCGGGCGACCTTTCTGCCGCAGGTCTGGGAGTCCCTTCCCGAGCCCCGAAAATTCATGGCCCAACTCAAGCTGAAAGCCGGTCTGGCCGCCGACTTCTGGGACCCCGAGATCAGGCTGGCGCGTTATGGAGTACGAAAATGGAAAGAGACCTGAACGACTCGCTGAAGACGCCCGCTTCCGCGCATCCCGCTCGCTGGTGGCACCCGCTTGCCGACGGGCGCATCCAGTGCGACCTCTGCCCGCGCGACTGCAGGCTGCACGAGGGCCAGCGCGGTGCCTGCTTCGTCCGCCAGAACATCGCCGGCGAGATGGTGTTGACCACCTACGGCCGCTCGTCGGGTTTCTGCATCGATCCGATCGAAAAGAAGCCGCTCAATCACTTCTACCCGGGCTCCGCGATTCTTTCCTTCGGCACCGCCGGCTGCAACCTGGCCTGCAAGTTCTGCCAGAACTGGGACATTTCCAAGTCCAAGGACATGGACCGCCTGCTCGACGCCGCCAGCCCCGAGGGCATCGCCGCGGCAGCCGCCGCCTACGGTGCGCAATCGGTCGCCTTCACCTACAACGACCCGGTGATCTTTGCCGAGTATGCGATCGATACCGCCACTGCCTGCCGCGCGAACGGCATCAAGACCGTCGCCGTCACCGCGGCCTATATCTATCCCGAACCGGCACGCGAGTTCTTTGCGGTCATGGACGGCGCCAACGTTGACCTCAAGGCGTTCACCGACGACTTCTACTTCAAGCTCTGCGGCGGCCACCTGCAGCCGGTGCTCGATACGCTCGCCTATATCCATCACGAAACGAACTGCTGGCTGGAAATCACCACCCTGCTGATCCCTGGCCGCAACGACTCGCCGGGCGAGATCAAGGCCCTCGCCGAGTGGGTGGCGCGTGAGCTCGGAGCGAACGTACCCCTGCACTTTTCGGCCTTCCACCCCGACTGGAAAATGAGCGAGCTACCGCCGACACCGCCATCGACCCTGACTCAGGCCCGGCGCATCGCCATGGATGCCGGTCTGAACTACGTCTACACCGGGAATGTGCATGACACCGAAGGCGGCACCACCTTCTGCCCGCAGTGCCAGGCGGCGCTGATCGAGCGCGACTGGTACCACATCCGCCATTACGACCTGCCGAGCGACGGCCGCTGCCCGCACTGCGCGACACCGATCGCCGGCTATTTCCAACGCTTCGGCAAGCCTTTCGGTCCGCGTCGGGTGCCGGTCCGCCTGGTGCGCCGTTGAGCGAAGCGCGCACCAGCGCCGACGCGGCCGCGACCACCTCGCTGGCCATCGACAGCGGCGGCGTGCGCCTGCACGCCGAGCTGACGCTGCCCGCGCGGCCCTCGGCGCTGGTGGTCCTGGCCCACGCCGGGCCAAATCCCGAGGCCCGCGATGACGCCCTCGCGGTCGTCCTCCGCCACGCCGGCATCGGCACCTTGCGCTGCGACCTGCTGACCAGCAGCGAAGCACGCTTCGCCGACAATCATCACCAGGTGTCGCTGCTCGCCAGCCGGCTGCTCGACGGTCTGACCCTGCTCAGGCAGCAGATCCTCCTCGAGGAACTGCCAACGCTGCCGATCGGCCTCTGCGGCGCTGGCGACTGCTCGCCGGTGGTCGTGCGCGCCGCTGCCGTCCGGGACCGCGACATCTTTGCCGCCGTCTGCCGCGGCGGCCTGATCGACCTCGCCGGCATGCTCTACCTGCAGACCCTGGTCTCGCCCTTGCTGGTCCTCGTCGGCGAAGGCGAACAGCGGCTCGAAGCCAGCAACCGCCGCGCCTTGCGAGAGCTCGCCGGGCGCAAGGAATTGAAGCGGCTACCCGCAAGCGCCGACGCCCCTGACTCGGCCGCCGCCTTCGAGTGGGTCGCGCGCGAAACGGCGAGATGGTTTGTCGACCATCTGCCCGCGGCGCCAAGCAGCTAACGACCACCCGCGCCTTGCGGAGCCTCGCTGCATCGCCCTGGCGTTTGCCGATGGAATAATCCCTGGCGCTGGGCGGCCACTCTTAACCCATGCTGCGCTTGTGGTACAAATGGCCAAGGAATAAAATTGAGGCCGAGCCATGTGGGATAGGGATTGGCACACTGCGGGGCAAACAGCAGGACAAGCAGAAGGACAGGCGCATTGCACGGGCGCCTCACGTCGCCGACCTTTGGCGCGCGCACAAGACGATTCCCACAATTTCCTGGCCGCGGCCCGCATTCGTACCGTGGCGTCAACGCAAAATCGAGAACGCACATGAAACCTGCAGAAGGCATGACCCGATCCACCCTCAATGACAATCACTTCAAGATCATCGAAGCCAGGCATCACGATCCCTTCGAGCTGCTCGGCAAGCACCCCACCACAAACGGCGTCGAGGTCTGCGTCTATATCCCGCACGCCGTGGAGGTCTCCATACTGGAAGGCAATCACACCCTGGAACGGGTCGGAGAGAGCGATTTCTTCACCTGGCGCGGCGCGGCCGGCGACGTTCCGGAGCACTATCGCCTGGTCTGGCTCGACGATGCCCATCGCCAACACATTGCCCATGATCCCTATTCCTACGGGCCGCAGATCGGCGACCTCGACCTGCACCTGCTGAGCGCCGGCAACCACCGCCATGCCTACAAGATTCTCGGTGCGAATTGCCGCGAAGTGGATGGCGTCGCCGGCGTGCTGTTCGCCGTCTGGGCACCCAATGCCGAACGCGTCAGCGTGGTTGGTGACTTCAACCGCTGGGACGGTCGTCGCCACCAGATGCGCGTGCGTCCGGGCAGCGGCGTGTGGGAGATCTTCATTCCCGATCTTGGGCCGGGCGCGTTTTACCGCTTCGAGCTCAGGAATCGCAACAGCGGCGAGGTGCTGCTGAAGTCCGACCCCTACGGGCAGCAGTTCGAGGCGCGGCCGAAAACGGCGTCGATCGTCGTCGGCGATTCGGAGCATGTCTGGCAGGACGGCGAGTGGATGGCGAAGCGTGCCGAGTGGGACTGGCAGCACGCGCCGATGTCGGTCTACGAGGTGCACCTCGGTTCCTGGCAGCGCGGGCCGGAAGGCGAATTCCTCAACTACCGCGAGCTGGCTGTCAGGCTGGTTGACTATGTGAAACGCATGGGTTTCACGCACGTGGAACTGCTGCCGGTCACCGAGCATCCCTTCGACCTGTCGTGGGGCTATCAGGCGACGGGCTATTTCGCCCCGACCAGCCGTTTTGGCACGCCGGACGATTTTCGCTTCTTTGTCGACCACTTGCATGCCCACCATATCGGCGTGATTCTCGACTGGGTGCCCGCGCACTTTCCGAAGGACGCTTATGCCCTCGCCCGCTTCGATGGCACCGCGCTCTACGAGCACGAGGACCCGCGCAAGGGCGAGCACCTCGACTGGTCCACGCTGATCTTCAACTTCGGTCGCAACGAAGTGAGAAACTTCCTGGTCGCCAGCGCCCTGTACTGGTTGCGCGAAATGCACCTGGACGGCCTGCGCGTCGACGCCGTGGCGTCTATGCTGTACCTCGATTATTCGCGCGAGGACTGGATTCCCAACATGTACGGGGGCCGCGAAAATCTGGAGGCGATCGAGTTCCTGCGCGAGCTCAACAGCGTCACGCACGTCGAATGTCCGGGCGCCCTGGTCATCGCCGAGGAGTCCACCTCCTGGCCGCAGGTGACACGACCGGTCTATCTCGGTGGCCTCGGCTTCGACATCAAGTGGAACATGGGCTGGATGAACGACACCCTGCGCTACATCGCCCAGGAACCCATCTATCGCCAGTACCACCACAACCTGCTCACCTTCAGCATGCTCTATTCCTTCACCGAGAACTTCATGCTGCCCTTCTCGCACGATGAAGTCGTGCATGGCAAAGGTTCGATGCTGAACAAGATGCCCGGTGACGAATGGCAACGCTTCGCCAATTTGCGCACCCTCTACAGCTACATGTTCACCCATCCGGGCAAGAAGCTGCTGTTCATGGGCACCGAATTCGGCCAGGGACTGGAATGGAACAGCGCCGGCGTACTCGATTGGTATGTCCTCGAATACCCGCTGCACAGCGGTATGCAACGCATGGTCAGCGACCTCAACCACCTCTATCGCGACAAGGCGGCGCTGCATGGTCACGAGTTCGAGTGGACCGGCTTCGAGTGGATCGACTGCAACGATTCCGCCCAGTCGATCCTGAGCTTCGTGCGCCGCTCCGGATCCGAGTTCGTGGTCGTGGTCGTGAATCTGACGCCGGTGCCACGCACCTACTATCGCATTGGCGTGCCTGAAGAGGGTGCCTACGCAGAAATCTTCAACTCCGATTCACATTTCTACGGGGGCAGCAACCTCGGCAATGGGCAGGAGGCTCTACTTGCCCAGTCCGTGCCGTGGATGAATCGTTCGCACTCGCTGGAAATCACCGTACCGCCCCTGGCGACCGTCGTACTGGCGCCGGTTCG
>LBIU01000116.1 GCA_000987445.1 Candidatus Accumulibacter adiacens
CTCGGTCAGGGATCGAAGCGCGTGTGCGCCAAGTACGGCAAGCCCGAACTGTCGATGACCGTCAAGGGACAGGAGTTCCCGGCCTACGATGGTCGCGCGCTGCAAGGCATGGGGCTGGCCTACGCGACCTCGAACCGCGGCGCCTGCCATCTGCGCGGCTACATGGTTTCCAGCGAAGTCTTCGGCATCCCGGTCAAGACCGACCCCAAGGAAACGGCCGGCAAGCCGGAAATGCTGAAGGCGTTCCAGGACGCGACGGCGGTCGTCGATTCGAGTGGGCTGTGCGTGTTCACCACCTTCGCGTGGACGATGAACGACATCCAGCCGCAGATTCAGGCGGCCTGCGAAGGCGACTGGTCGCAGGATGCGTTGCTGCAGATGGGCGAGCGGATCTGGAATCTGGAACGGGACTTCAACCTCGCGGCCGGAATCACCGGCAAGGACGACACCCTGCCGCCGCGGCTGCTCAAGGAACCGTGCAAGACCGGCGGCTCGAAAGGCATGGTCGCCGAAATCGGCAAGATGCTTCCCGAGTACTACAGCCTGCGCGGCTGGACGCCCGAGGGGGTGCCGACGGCGGCCACCCGCTCGCGTCTGGGGCTGTGAAGTGATCAGGCACCTGATCGTCGGCAACGGCCCGGCCGGGGTCGTTGCCGCCGAGACCCTGCGTCGCGCCGATGCGCAGGCCGAAATCACGCTGCTTGGCGACGAGGCCGAGCCGCCGTACTCGCGGATGGCGATTCCCTATCTGCTGAGTGGCAAGATCGGCGAGCCCGGCACCTACCTGCGCAAGGATGCCGATCACTTCGAGCGCTTGCGCATCCGCTTGTTGCAGGCGCGCGTCGTCGCGCTCGATGCCGGGCAGCAGACCGTCACCCTGGCCGACGGCAGCACGCTTGCCTGGGACAGGCTGCTGATCGCCAGCGGCGCGCATCCGGTACGCCCAGCGATCGTCGGCATCGATCTGCCGCAGGTGCTGTCGTGCTGGACACTGGCCGACGCGCGCCGGATAGCCGCGGCCGTCGCCCCGGGGGCGCGCGTTCTGCAGATGGGTGCCGGTTTCATTGGCTGCATCATTCTGGAGTCGCTTGCCGTGCGCGGTCCGCAACTGACGGTCGTGGAAATGGGCGAGCGTATGGTGCCGCGCATGATGGACGCGGTGGCCGGGGCGATGATTCGCCGCTGGTGTGAAGGCAAGGGCGTGCAGGTGCGCACGGCGCGGCGGGTGGTGTCCATCGAGCCGGCCGCTGACGCGCTGCGGGTCAAGCTAGATGACGGCGAGAGCATCGAGGTGGACGTGCTGATCAACGCCACCGGGGTCAAGCCGAATGTCGATTTCCTTGCCGGCAGTGGCGTCGCGGTCGATGCCGGCGTCCTCGTCGATAACTCGATGCAAACCAGCGTCGCCGGCATCTACGCCGCCGGTGACGTCGCCGAGGCCGTCGAGTTCGGCAGCGGTCGCCGCGTGGTCAATGCCATCCAGCCCGATGCCGTCGAGCAGGCGCGCATCGCCGCTCTGAACATGGCCGGTCAGTCGGCAGCCCTGCCGGGCACCTTCGTGTTCAACGTCCTCGACACCATGGGCCTGATCTCCGCTTCCTTCGGGCAATGGCAGGAGTTTCCCGGATGCAGCTGCGCGCAGTTGCTCGACGAAGCCGAGTATCGCTACCTGCGGCTGGTCTTCGACGGTGAGCGACTGGTCGGTGCCAACAGCATTGGTCACACCGAGAACATCGGTGTTCTGCGCGGCCTGATTCAGGGGAGGGTTCGCCTCGGCGACTGGCAAGCGCGCTTGCTGGCCAACCCGCTGCTGCTCAGTGAGGCCTATCTCGCCCGGGGCCTGGCGGCGACGCAGTGATCCGCGTGCCGATTACGCTCAAGCTGTACGCGTTTCTTTCGGATTACCTGCCCGCGGAAGCGCGGCGCAGCAATGCCGTGGCGATCGAGGTTCCCGAGCAGACCACCGTCGCTGCGCTGATTGCCACCTGGGCGCTGCCGCCACGCCTGGTGCATCTGGTGCTGCTCAATGGCGAGTTCATTCCCCCGCAAGAGCGGAGCGCGCGTGCGCTGACTGCCGGCGACGTAGTGGCCATTTGGCCGCCGATCGCTGGCGGCTAGGCCAGCACCTTCCAGCCCGCCCGGCCTCCTCGGACCTCTGGTGCCGCGATTCGCGATGACCCTGGCCTTGCCCGAGTTCAGCCGCCAGCTGCAACCGATGCTGCCTGGGTGGCAGGTTCAGCAGCCGGCCGATGCCTGCTGGCTGTTGCAACAGGGCGAGCGCCGCGTCGAAATCCGCTGCCGCCCCATGCCGGCCCTGCAGGTCGGCATCCTGCGGTTGCCGCGTCTCGATGTGGCGATCGATTTCTCGGGCGGCAGCGCCGCACAGCAAGCGGCTTTCATCGACGACTTCCAGCGCCATTTCCGACGCGGCGGTGGCTGATGTGATAGCATTCTTCGTGGCGGGTCTCCCCGCATCGCAGGATGGTGAACCTGGTCAGGTCCGGAAGGAAGCAGCCACAGCCGTCTTATGTGAGTGCCGGGGGTAAGGCTCGCCACCCTCGTTTCTGCCCAGCGCGCGTCTTTCCGCGTGATTGCCGCGCCGCTTGCCGCGTTTTTCTCTGCTTCCTCCGCCGGCTCCTGTTCCGCTCCACGCTCCGCAAGCCTTCCTTCATGCCCCGTTTCTGCAGGCCGCCAATCGTCAGCCTCTGTCCATTGCTGCGGCCGGAGCCGTCCGTGCCATCTGCTAGAATCCGCCCATGAGTTACCAAGTCTTGGCGCGCAAGTGGCGCCCGCGAAGCTTCGCCAGTCTGGTCGGCCAGGAGCACGTGGTTCGGGCACTGACGCACGCGCTGACCTCCCAACGCCTGCACCACGCCTATCTTTTTACCGGTACCCGCGGCGTCGGCAAGACGACGCTGGCCAGGATATTGGCCAAGGCCCTCAATTGCGAGACCGGCGTCAGCGCCACGCCCTGCGGGACCTGTTCAGCCTGCCACGAGATCGACAGCGGTCGTTTCGTCGATCTGCTGGAGGTGGACGCGGCGACCAATACCAAGGTCGACGAGATGCGCGAGCTGCTCGAGAACGCCGTGTACGCGCCGACACGCGGCCGCTTCAAGGTCTATGTCATCGACGAAGTGCACATGCTCTCGAACTCGGCCTTCAATGCCATGCTGAAAACGCTTGAAGAGCCGCCCGAACACGTCAAGTTCATTCTGGCGACCACCGACCCGCAGAAGATTCCGGTGACCGTTCTCTCGCGCTGCCTGCAGTTCAACCTCAAGCAGATGACGCAGCCGCTGATTGCCGGCCACCTCAAGCAGGTCCTCGAAGCCGAGGCGATCAGCGCCGAGCCGGGTGCGCTGCAGTTGCTGGCCCGCTCGGCGGCGGGTAGCATGCGCGACGCGCTGTCGCTGCTCGATCAGGCGATTGCGCACGGTTCCGGTCAGGTCGAGGAAGCGCAGGTGCGCGCGATGCTCGGCGCCGTCGATCTGGACCACCTGTTGTCGATTGTTGACGCCTTGCTGGCCGGCGATGCCGCCGCGATGTTGCAGGTGGCTGACGAGATGGCGGCGCGCAGCCTGTCCTTCGATGCGGCGCTGCAGGAGATGGCAGCCTTGTTCACCCGCCTGCAGATCGCCCAGCTGGCGCCGCAGGCCATCGCCGATGATCTGCCAGAGCGCGTGCGGATCGAAGAACTGGCGGCCGCCCTCGACCCCGAGTTCGTGCAGCTCGCTTACCAGATCGCCATCCACGGTCGCCGGGAACTCCCTCTGGCGCCCGACGAGCAGGCCGGTTTTGTCATGACCCTGTTGCGCCTGCACGCTTTCCGCCCGGCGCTGGACAGCGACGATCCTCCCGCGCGTCCGAGCGCGAAGGTGGCGACCAGCGCTGGGCGTTCGGCCGCGAGCCCGTCGCTGGCGCCCGCATCGCGTGCCCTGGCGCCCGACGAATCGTCCGCCGTGCCGTCAAGCGCCGCAACGGTCGCCCGACCAGCAGTCGCCGCAAGCGAAGTGGCGGTGGCCGTTGTGCCGGCGCTGCCGATCGCCACAGCTGGCGTGGCAGCGGTGGCGTCTGCGCCAGCCACGCCAGCGACCACTGACGACTGGCACGAAATCCTGGCCACGCTCAAGATCGGCGGCATGGCCCGCGAACTGGCCCAACACTGCGAACTGCGCGAGTTGCAGGCGGGGCGAATCACCCTTCGTCTCGCTCCCGCACATCGCCACCTGCTGATGAAACCCGCGCAGGACAAACTGCAGCTACTGCTTGCCGAGCATTTTGGCGGCCCCTTGCAGCTGGCTGTCGAACTCGAGGCGACCACTGGCGAGACGCCGGCGGCCAGCGCGCAGCGCGACCGTCGGCAGCGCCAGGATCGTGCGATCGCGGCGGTCGAGCAGGATGGTTTCGTGCGCGAGGTGATCGAGCTGTTCGACGCCACGCTGATCGAATCGTCCATAAAACCCGTTTAACGGTCATGACAGTCGAGAGACTCCGGATCATGCAAGTCATGGCCGCCCCTCTTCCCCTTGCAGTGAGGATTCCGGCTTGCACGCCGGAATCGTTCGCCGGGCAGGGAGCATGCTCCCTGAATTCCCCGCCTCACCCCGCAAGGGGAGAAGGGAGCTTCGTGAGTCGCGTACGCGACTTTCACATTGATTTCTTACCCAGAGCGAGGCAACAAAGATGATGAAAGGCGGAATCGCCGGCCTGATGAAACAGGCTCAGCAGATGCAGGAGAACATGAAGAAGGCGCAGGACGAGCTGGCCCAGCTCGAAGTCGAAGGCCAGTCCGGCGCCGG
>LBIU01000117.1 GCA_000987445.1 Candidatus Accumulibacter adiacens
GATCACACGGACTGGCATGAAAATCGCTTCCGTCAGTCACATCGGTATCTCACCGTTGATCGTCTTGCTCGAATCCGTTCGAGCCAGCCACTGCAAACAGTTCCTGGAGGGCACCATGAAGAGCGTCATCGCAGCAGCCGGCATAGCGGCTGCCATGTCCATCGGGTCGGCGCACGCGCTGACGGTCAGCTACGGCGACTTTGCGGACCTTTCCGCATTTCAACAGAACGGCGCCACGGCTTCCATCGTGGATCCCGTAACGGATGCCAGTGGCCGCAAGGTCCTGCGTCTGACGAATGCCTTGGGTCAAAGCGGTAGCGCATTCCTGACGAATACCGTGAATCTGGCAAACCAAGCGTCTTTCAGCACCTTCTTCACCTTCAACATCAACAACCCGCTGGGAAGTTCGGACACTGACGGGCAGGGCGCGGACGGCATCGTCTTCGTCGTGCAGACGGTGTCCAACACCTCCGGCGGCGCTGGCGGCGGTATCGGCTACACGGGGATCACCAACAGCGTCGGGGTAGAATTCGATACTTGGAACAACGGGTTGGGGTTCAACGACCCTGACGGCAACCATGTAGGCATCAACCTCGGTGGCTCCTTCAACGGCGCGACCGCGTCGGTTGCGACGCGCATGAACGACGGCACGGACTGGTACGCCTGGATCGACTACGATGGCCTCAACGACCTGCTCGAGCTTCGTCTCTCGCAGATCAACGCCCGTCCGGCCGCGGCAACCCTTTCACGGAGCGCGGACCTGGTTGCGGAGTTGGGGCAGAGCGATGCATTTGTCGGCTTCACCTCCGGCACCGGATCCGCTGGCGGCAATCATGACATCGTAAACTGGACCTTCCGGGACGACTTCGACCCGATCGACCCGAACCCGATGCCTGAGCCTGGTTCGCTCGCCCTTCTCGGCCTCGCCCTCGCCGGCTTGGCAGGCGGGCGCCGCCGGACCCGCTGACAAGCTGCGCAACAGCTGAAGTAATCAAAGGGCCGTCACATGCGACGGCCCTTTTTCTTTGCCTCGGAATCAACGAAGCCGCAACAAGGCGGCACGATCGGGAAGTTTTCGCCAGTCATTCCGAAAACGGCCACCATGGTCAGGGTACATTGATGATGTCTGCCGCTCAGCGCTGACCGATGGTGGCGTCGCCGAACAAGCGACTCGAACCACGCGGCTGCGACCGCCAGTACTGCGGCGGTGCGCTGACCTCGGCACCCAGCTTGAGCGCCGCGTGCCAGGCCCAACGTGGATCGAAAAGCATGCCGCGCGCCAGGGCCACGAGATCGGCGCGTCCTTCGGCGATGATCGCCTCGGCCTGCTCGGCTTCGGTGATCAGGCCGACGGCGATGGTCGGCAGCCCCGTTTCACGGCGAATCGCCTCGGCCAGGGACACCTGGTAGCCGGAACCAAGCGGGATGTTCTGCAGCGGCGAGACGCCGCCGCTGGAAACGTGAATGTAGGCGCAGCCACGCGCCTGCAAGGCCTGCGCAAAAAGCACGCTCTGCTCCACATCCCAACCGCCTTCGACCCAGTCCGTCGCCGAAAGGCGAACACCGACCGGCATCGTGACCGGCACGGCGGCGCGCACGGCATCGAAAACGGCCAACGGGAAACGCATGCGATTGTCGAGCGCACCTCCGTATTGATCGTCGCGAGCATTCGCCAACGGCGAAAGAAACTGGTGCAGCAGGTAGCCGTGCGCCGCATGCAGCTCGATGGCGTCGATTCCCAATCGATGTGCCCGCTGCGCAGCCGCCACGAAAGCCTTCAGCACCCGCTCCAGCCCAGTGCGATCCAGCGCCAGCGGCGCAGGCTCGTCGACCAGATGCGGAAGCGCCGACGGCGCCTGCGGACGCCAACCGCCCTGCTCCGGCAGGATCAACTGACCGCCGTCCCAGGGCACATGACTCGACGCCTTGCGACCGGCATGCGCCAGCTGGATGGCAATCGGCATCGACGAATGCCGACGCACGGCGCTCAGCACCCGCCTGAGTGCCGTTTCATTGTCGTCCGACCACAGCCCGAGGTCAGCCGGCGTGATCCGCCCCTCGGCCTCGACCGCCGTCGCCTCGATGATCAGCAATCCCGCGCCCGACAAGGCCAGATGCCCGAGGTGAATCAGATGCCAGTCGGTCGCATCGCCACTCTCGGCCGAGTACTGGCACATCGGCGCGATGACGATGCGGTTCTGCATCTGAAGGTCGGCGATCGAATAAGGCGAGAAGAGGTGGCTCATGATTTTTTCCGGAAAGTGGTGTTGCCCTCATTATCGTGCAAGGTGCATCTGGCCGATTTCCGGACAGGCGAGTTCGTTGCTCAACGGTCAGGCATGGGAAGCGGCACCATCACCGCCTGCCCCGGCTGCGTACAGCCGCTGTCGCAGCAGCGCCCCGGCTGACGGTTGCGGGTGATCGGTCGCGTGGGGTCGTCGACCAGGCCGCGATCGAGCAGGCGTTCGACCAGCGCCACCTTGTCGCCGACCGGGTAGTTGCGCCAGATCTCCTGCTTCATCGCCGCCGGTGAGCCGCCGCCGTGCAGGCTGATCACCGAATACCAGCCGGCTTGATACGAAGCGGTGAGATCTTCCATGAAGCGCGCCACTTCGATGCGTTTTTCGTACGGCACTTCGGGATTGGCGCGCAGCACTTCGGCCAGGCTGGCGGCGGTGGCCGGATTATGGTCTTCGTCCGGGCCTGGCAGGGCGACGATCAGGCCGCCGGAAACTTCGTGCGCCAGGCGGTGCATGTCATAGATCTTCGTCGCCAGCAGCAGCTTGCCGATGTTGGCAAAGACCGGGTCGGGCATGAAGCTGCCGCTGGCTTCGTCGGCCTTCCCATAGACGCTGGCGGCAACGCCGCAGGCGAAGAAACTCTCGGTGAGGGTGATCAGCTCGACCATTGCTTCGCGCAGATTCGACTGGGCTCCGGGGTCGGGAAAGCCGTTGGCTTCGCACATCAGGGCGCCGGCGCCGATCAGGAGATCGCCGAAACCGGCGCGCGCGGCGATGCAGCTATGGCGGTGGTGGGTGGCGTAGTGGTAGGTCAGCATTCCCGAGTGCTCCCAGTCGCCGGCATAGAACACCCGCTCCCAAGGAACGAAGACGCGCGCGAAGAGGACGACTGCGGTGGCCTGGCCGTAGCGACGCGAAAACAAGGGCTGGCCGTGCTCGGGCTTCTCGCCCGGCCGGCCGGCGGGGCGCGAGATGATGGTCACGCCTTCGGCGTCGACCGGGACGGCGCAGCAGACCGCAAAGTCGGCGTCTTCCGCTCCCATGTTGCGACAGGGCATGACCAGGAGCTCGTGCATGTAGGCGGCGCCAGTGACGATCGCCTTGGCGCCGGAGATGACGATGCCCCGGCCACTACGTTCGACGATGTGCAGGTAGGCATCCAGGTTGTCCTGCTGATGCGGACGCTTGCTGCGATCGCCCTTGGCGTCGGTCATGGCGATACCGAGCGAGAGATCCTGATCCTGCACCTGTGTCAGGTATTCGGCAAAGCGCGCACGATGCTCGCTGCTGCCACGCACGTCGTCGATGCGCGCGCTGACCTGGTGGATGGCATTGAGCGCGTCGTGCGCGAGGTAGCGCTGTGCGCAGCCGGTTTCCTGGCACAGCAGGCGCACGGCCTCGAGCTTGTTGAGCAGGTCGCCGGCCGACTCATTGATGTGCAGCATGCGGTTCACCGGGCTGGCGCGCCGCGACTGGCGCGCGGTCATCAACGCGGCTTTGGCGGGATCGAGCGCAAAATCGTAAGTCACCGCCAGTGCGTTGATCCCAGGCTGCAGTTCCGGCGCATCGGCGACCGATTCGATCTGACGGCCATCGACATAGACCAGCGGTCGGTAACGGCGCAGCGATTCACGGTAGTCGCTGCCGCTCATCAGCAAGCCGGGCGAAGCTCCCTGCCGTATGGTATTCATGCGCCTTGCTCCTTCGATCGATGCCATTCTTGCAGACAAATTGAACGCTGTTCAAAGTTTTGGCGAGCGTATAATGCGCACATGCGCAAGTCAATAGGCCACTCCACCACCAGTGCAGGAGGGCTGGCACCCGAGGCACTCAAAGACGACGCGCGTAGCCAGCGGACGGACCGCATGGCGCAGCTACGCCGCGCCCTGGTTCTCGACGCGGCGCGCGCGGCTTTCTTCGAGTTGGGGCTGGAAGGTGCCAGCATGCGCGAGATCGCCAAGCGGGCCGGCTACACGCCGGGAGCGATCTACAGCTATTTTTCAAGCCGGGAAGAAATCTACGCCACCCTGCTCGGCGAGTCGCTGCTGCGCCTCAACGCGCATGTTGCCGCTGCTCCGGGTGACGGGACCCCGGCAGAGCGGGTGCGCAGCAAGGCCAGCGCCTTCTTCGACTTCTACCGCGAGAACCCGCGCGATCTCGATCTCGGCTTCTATCTGTTCCAGGGCGTGCGCCCGAGCGGCCTGACCCGCGAACTCGACGCGCCGCTGAACGGGCAGCTGCGCGCCGCGCTGCAACCGACCGCCGAGGCCCTGCGCGACCTCGGCCTCGATGCCACCGCCGGCGAAGCGGAAGTCACCGCGCTCTTCGCGCACATGGTCGGCCTGCTGGTGCTGATCCACACCGGGCGCATCCGCATGTTTCGCCAGCACGCGCCGCAGCTCCTGGCGCAGTACCTCGAACAGCTGACGGAAAGGCTGCAGCGCCCCGGCCACTGACGATGGCAAAGGCCTTGTATCATGATGCCCTGTTGCCAGCTGGCCCAGCCTGGTCCGAGCATTTTTCACTGCCTGCCAACCAAATCGGCGCTGCCCTCCCATGAACGTGACCATCGACATCGTTTCCGACCTCGTCTGCCCCTGGTGCTTCATCGGCAAGCGTCGGCTGGCGCAAGCCGTGGCATTGGTCAAGGCCAGCCATCCCGAGAGCCGCTTCCAGTTCAACTGGCTACCGTATTTTCTCAACCCGAACACTCCGCCGGAAGGCGAGCCCTACCGCGCGTTTCTGGAAACCAAGTTCGGCGGCACGGCGGCGGTAGACAAGCTGCAGAGCGATGTCGCTGCGGCCGGAGCCGAGGCCGGCGTCGAATTCGACTTCGCCCGCATCGCCACCCGACCGAACACGCTGCGTGCGCACCGCCTGGTCTATCGCGCGCAGTCGATCGGCCACCGCCCGGCGACCATCGAGGCGCTGGTCGAGCGGCTGTTCGTGGCCCATTTCCAGCGTGGCGAAGATATCGGCGAGCTCACGACCTTGGCCGAGATCGCCGCTGCCTGCGGCGATATCAAGAAGGACGTCGCCGACTATCTGGCCAGCAGCGAAGGCGAAAAGCCGGTCAGGTCTCTGGCCGACAAGGTCACCGCGCTCGGCGTGAGCGGCGTGCCGTTCTTCATCATCCAGCGCCGCCTGAGCGTCTCCGGCGCGCAGAGCGGCGAGGCGCTGGCGGCGGCAATCCTCGAAGCGACGCAGTAGAACGAAACCAGGCGAGGCCCGCAATGCACGTCCATTACGACATCACTCACACCACCTGCTACCGCTATAGCTCGCCGGTGACCTTCGGCGAACACCGGGTGATGTTTCGCCCGCGCGACAGCCACGACCAGCGCGTACTGGCCACGGACCTGCAGGTCAGCCCGGATGCGGTAGTGCGCATGATCCAGGATCCGCACTCGAATTCGGTGGCCCTGGTGACGCCGCTGGGCGCGGCCACGCAGCTCAAGATCGTCTGTTCATTCACCATCGAACACGCGCTGAGCCCGTACCCGGAATTGTCGCTTTCGCCGAGCGCGCAGATTTTTCCCTTTGCCTATTCGGTGGAAGAGCGCTTCGACCTCGAACACTACATGCGCCCCCACCACGACGACCCCGAAGGCGTGCTGACCCACTGGGCGCGGCAGTTCATGCGCACCGATGGCCCGACCGGCACGCGCGACCTGCTGCTGAACATGAACCAGTTCATTCGCAACTATTTCGGCTACGCCCAGCGCGAACAGGAAGGCACGCAAACACCGCTGCAGACTCTCAATCTTGGCACGGGAACCTGCCGCGACTTCGCCTTGCTGATGATGGAGGCGGTACGGCGCCTCGGTGTCGCTGCCCGCTTCGTGTCCGGCTACCTCTACGACCAGGCGCTGGATCGCGACCTGGAAAGTGGCGACGGCAGGAGCGGCGAGAACAGCACCATCGGCGCTGGCACGACCCATGCTTGGCTGCAGGTTTATCTGCCGGGTGCCGGCTGGGTGACCTTCGACCCCACCAACAACCTGCTCGGCAGCAACCAGCTGATCCGCGTCGGGGTGGCGCGCGACCCCGGCCAGGCATCGCCGATCTCGGGAAACTGGTTCGGGGCGGCGAATGCCTACCAGGGCATGACGGCGACGGTACAGGTGCGGCGCGTCACGTCAGGGGGGTGACACAGTGGCCACGCGGGCCTGAGCCGCAGCATCTCGCCGACGGCCCGCCTGCGAGATGCTTGCCGGCGCGGATGCTACGCCGAGGTATCGATGCGATTGCCCAGGTGCGGCGGATTGTTGCTGACCACCTGCGACGCGGCATCAATGAGCTGCGTCGCATTCTCTTTCTGAATATCCATCGCCTTCTTGAACACCGCGACCTGTACGGCGCCGGTGTTTCTCGTCTGGCTCATTTCCGTCGCCAGGGCGGCGATTGCGGATACTTCCATGATCTCTACTCCCGGTCATCTGCGTCTGAAGCTGCTTGCCGGGCAAGCCTCTTGGCCTGCCGATCAAAGCCCACAATAGCACCGCAGGGCGGTCATGGCGAGAGTGTGACGGCGCCACGAGGTGACAGAATGCACAACAAGCGCTACTTCGCGTAGCGGATCGCCCCCACGAGCCCACCAAGGCCTCGCCAAGCGCCCCGCCCCTCAATACGCCGCCGCAACGGGCGACCGCCGCGGCCGGCAGATTGAAGCTGCCTCCGCGTCAGAAGTTCACGACTTCCGTACTAAAGAATCTCAGGGCGGCACCACCGGATCGATATCGATCGCTTTGCTGCCCAGAGTTCGTGCCGGAGAAAGAACCTGTTCGCCCGCACCCCCCTCGTCCTCGCCGAGCAGGCGCTCCAGGCGCAGCTCGACTTCCACTTCCAGCAGCAGCGTGCGCTGTGCGGGCCCAGGCGACGCTCCCGAGGTGAACCTCAGCGTTTTCAGGGTGCCGTCAGCCTGATAGCCTCCGGCAGTCCACGAAAAGGATGCCGAACGCTGAAGCGCTTCGCGGTTCATCACCAACACTGCAAGCGAGAGGGCGAAGGCTCGTTCGGCACTCTCGGCGTCTGCGCCGGCGATCTGCAAAGCCAGCTTGTGCAGCGACTTGAGGCGTGTCGCCGCGGCGACGACGCCGTACATCACGTGTAGATGCTCGAATCCACAGAGAACCCTGCCGGCGGCGGGAACGACCGAGAACGACGCGGCGTCGGCGGGACTCCAGACCACCTCGGTGTTGCGCAAGGCCACCAGCTCGCCACTCGTCGAGCGCAGGTAGACGCGTTTCGGGCCCGGATACGGCGGTCGCGTCAGCGCGTAGGGACCAGCCGGAGCCGCCGCGTCGAAGAGCAGTTCGTCCACCGCATCCTCGGGCCCCGGTTGGCCGGCAATCGGATCGGCCGAGAGGCGATCGAAATCCCAGCTGTCCGCAGAAAAGGTCACCGCGGCCGCGCCGCCGCCGGTGAACAGCGACGGGAGCGCGCTCTTCAGCAGCGCGTCGATGGCGTTTTGCAGCGCAAGTAGCATCGGCGTCTATTCGTCGCTTATAGCTTATCTTCGAAGGCCTGGGGAGGCTGGGCCGATTCGCCAGCAGCCTGGCTTTCGCCCAGCACCTCCTCGATGACCTGGATGGCGCCGGCAATGCGCAGCAAGGTGGCACGCACATTGGCGGCCTGCCCCTCCAGGTCGTCGAGCGTCTTGCGGCCATTGTCGTACTCGCTGCGCAACTCGTCGAGGCGCTGGCGTAGTCGGCTTTCCATATCGAATTCCTTACCCAGGTTTGGCAGTGCTCATCACCGTTGGCGTAATGATGGCATTTGGAAACGCCGGCTCGATCGCCGCCAGCGCCTTGATTGAACGGCCCTTCGCGACGACCGCTTCGAGAAGATGATACTCGTCGCGAAAAATCTGCACGTTCCCTGACGACGCCATCTTCGGTGACCAAGTCTACCGGAATATATGCCTCCAGCGAACGGCCGAATTCCATTGTCGCGGGTTCGAAGCCGGGAAAGACCTCTTCCGGCTTCTTCTCCTCACGGGGAAACGCCTTCGACATGCGCAGGATTTCTTTGGTGCTCTTGTCGATAGCCAGGCACATGCTCCCTCCGCTCAGAGTTCGATGATTTGGATCTCCCGGCTGTCACTGTACCGCCAACACGCGAGCGCCCCGCCACTGGTGACCGCCCACTGGCTTGAAGGTGGCGGATGTCCCGGCCAACGGCGGGGTGCTCAAGGATCTGCGCATCACCTCGCGCAGTTGCCGCCAAAACTGGCGTCTGATCACCTTCCACGGCCGACGGGACCGACCGCCGTCGCAGGCGCTCTACGGGACCCAGCTGAGGCGATCGCTGTTGGCATACCTACGACGCAACCGGACACCGTTGGAAGCCCTGAACTGCCGTCTTTCCGCCGCCAACCAGCCGCCACCGCTAGCGTGGCGGTAAACGCACGAAGCCCCCGACGTTTGTTTTGTCGGGGGCTTTGCTGATGGGGAGCCTGGCGGTGACCTACTT
>LBIU01000118.1 GCA_000987445.1 Candidatus Accumulibacter adiacens
TCGGACAGACCGTCAACCGCAACTCCGGCGAAGCGACCGATCTGCTCAAGGGCGGTCGAGTCCGCGTGCACTCGACGCCACGGGGATCGAGGTAGGCGATGGGCCGGGCCGCGCAAGCGCTCTGCCGGGCGCTCACGGGTAGGTGTGCTGGCCAATGCTAGCGCTGCCAATCGACCGGCTGCAGCGCCGACCGCGGCAGACGGGCGTCGCGCTGTTGGTGATGTTGACCTTATTGACGCTGCTCGGCCTGTCCGTGTTTGTCGGGGGGCTCAGTGCGACGCAGTTTCGGCTAGCCAAGGTGCAGAATGACGCGGCTGTCCTGGCCGAGGCGCGCGAGGCTTTGATCGCCCGATCAGCCACGGACGAAAATCGCCCCGGAAGCCTGCCTTGCCCTGCAATAAGCGAGGATGGGGTGGCGCCGATCTTCGCAGGTAACGACTGCCCTACGTACATCGGCCGCCTGCCTTGGTACACACTGAAAGTGGGTCCCTTGCGCGACAGCGCTGGCGAGCTACTCTGGTACGCTCTGGCGCCTGCGCTGCGCGACAACCTTTCTGCACAGCCGATAAACTCGCTGACTCCCGTGCAATTGACTCTAGATGGAGCCCCGAACATCGCCGCGATCGTCTTCTCCCCGCAGGCCCCTCTCCCCAGCCAGGTCGGTCGCTTGAGTAGCAGCGTCGGCGATTATCTCGAAGGTAGCAACAGCGATGGCGACAGCGCATATCTTTCCGGCCCGCCCTCGGCGACCTTTGATGATCAGGTTCTGGCCGTCTCCAGTGCTGCCATTTTCCGTGTCGTCAACCAGCGCGTCCTGGCCGAAGTCGGCGGCACGGGGCCCTCGCCGTCGCAATGGGGCTTGCGCAAGTACTATGCTGACAATGGAAGCTTTCCTTGGGCCGATACCAGCGGCGATGGCTTTGGCAATGTCGGCGCCACTTCCGGGAATCTGCCCTACAACGAGTTGCTGCTGGCCGCGTGGCTGAGCCCCAACGGGTGGCCGCCGCGGATCCTTTACGAGCGACTCAGCGCAACTTCAGCCAGGGTTCGCGTCGATAGCAGCACGCGCGATATTGGCCCATGAGCGGCGTGCGCGTGTGCACGCTGGATGCTGCCGAAACCGTCCCGGGCGCGCGGCACCGCGGCTTCACGCTCGCCGAGTTGGCGGTCGTGCTGGTCATCGTCGCCCTGCTGGTCGGTGGCCTGCTGGTGCCGCTGTCGGCGCAGATCGATAGTCGCAATGTCGCCGATACCCGGAGGGCTCTGGCCGAGATCCGGGAGGCGATACTTGGCTATGCCGTGGTCAATGGCCGCTTGCCGTGCCCTGCGTCGGCGACCCTCGTCAGTGGTGCAGCGGGCGCCGGGCTTGAAGGCGCCAGAGATCCCAGCGGCTGCACCAATATTGCCGGGGTTGTGCCGTGGGCAACGCTGGGAGTTGCCGAGACCGATGCCTGGGGACGACGCTATACCTATCGAGTAACGAAGTTCTTTACCAAGAACGTCCCGGTTACCAACCCTGCTCTTTTTACCGTTGCCGAGTGCATACCGCCGTCGATCCCGCAGAGCGCTGCCTTCGCGCTCTGCACGCCGGGAGAACTGAGCGTGTTCGTAACTGGCGGGGGCGCCAGAGTCGCCAATGTCGTACCGGCAGTGTTCGTTTCGCACGGCAAGAATGGCAACGGGGCTTACCGGGTCCTGGGAACGCAACTACCGGTCGGTGCAGATGCCGATGAAGTGGACAACCAGCTGACCGGCGGCGGGATCAGCACTGCCAATGAGAATTTCGTCCACAAGACACCGACCCCTACTTTTGACGACGAAGTCGCCTGGATTCCTACGGGGGTGCTTTTCAGCCGCATGATCCGTGCCGGCAAGTTGCCTTAGGCGCTTTTCAGGCCCCGCGGGTGTTGCTAGGGTTGGCGGCGCATTGAAGCATTGACGCATTGACCCTCACCGGCGATTAGGGTCCAATAGGCCTATGCCTACGTTCTACTTTCAGCGAGTCGGCCGATGAGTGCCGCGCGGACCTTCGTCGACCGCCTGCGTAACGCCGGCATCTGTCCCGGTGACTCCGAAGAGCTGCGTCTGCAGAAGTCCCTGCTGTTCTTTGCCACCGGCCTGATCAGCTTGGCGTCGATGGTCTGGCTGTCGATCTACTGGCAACTCGGCCCGCGTTTCTCGTCGAACCTCCCGTTTGCCTTGCAATTGCTGCTGGTCGGGAATCTGCTGGTGTACCTGAGGACCCTGAACTTCAACGTCTTCCGGCTGATCCAGCTGTCGCTGTTCCTGTTCACCCCCTTCGTCGCGCAATGGAGCATCGGCAGCTTCATCACCGCCAGTGGCATCAGCCTGTGGGCCTTGCTGGCGCCGATCGGTGCCGTGCTGTTCATCGGACCGCGTGCCTCGGGGGCCTGGTTTTTCGCCTATGTCTGCCTGACCACGCTTTCCGGTGCCTTCGACTTCTACCTCGCCGACTCGGCGAGCCGCCCGCCGTACGAAGTTCCGGCAGCGACGACGGCCTTCTTCTTCGCACTCAACTTCATCGCCGTATCGAGCATCGTCTATCTGCTGCTACGCTACTCGGACAGCGAGAAGCACCGTGCGCAGCAACGCCTGCAGGAAGCGCATCGCTTGCTGCAAGTCGAGCAGGAGCGTTCGGAAGGACTGCTGCTCAACATCCTGCCGGCGCCGATTGCCGAGCGCCTGAAGAACAGCAGGCAGCCGATCGCCGACGGCTTTTCCGAAGTCTCGGTGATGTTTGCCGATATCGTGAACTTCACCCGGGTCGCCGAAGGCATGACGCCACAGCAGGTCTTTGCCATGCTCAACAAGATCTTCTCGTGCTTCGACGAGTTGGCCGAGCACTACGGCCTGGAGAAGATCAAGACCATTGGCGACGCCTACATGGTGGCCGGCGGTCTCAACGACGAGCGCAGCGACTTCTCGGGCGCCCTGGCCGAAATGGCGCTGGAGATGTGTCGCCTGCTGCAGGATGACGTACAGCTCAACGAGATGCACCTCGAACTGCGCATTGGCATTGGGACCGGGCCGGTGGTGGCCGGCGTGGTCGGCAAGAAGAAGTTCATTTACGACCTCTGGGGCGACACCGTGAACATTGCCAGTCGGGTGACCAGCGAAGGGGTTCCCGGCGTGGTCCAGGTCGACGAGCGCACTTACCAGCGCCTGCAGCACCGCTTCGCGTTTCATCCGGCGCAGACGATTTACCTGAAAGGCAAAGGAAACATGGTCGTCCACCGGCTGATCGGCTGCCGAAGCGGCAGCGCTGCCGCGTAGGCATCGACGGGCGACTCCCTAGCCTTCCTGGGGGCCGCCATCCCGGCCCTTCGTTGCGAGCGCACATCGGCGCAATTCGAAGCACACTCTTCCCGCCTCGTTGCAGGCCAGACGCAGTTCGTGACCGCCACTTTCCGCCTGGCGGGCCGCGTGATAGAGGCCAATGCCCAATCCGTTCTCCGACGCCAGCGGCGCGCGTAGCAGGTCGGCAAGGACCTCCTCCCGGATCGCGCTGCCGCTATCGCAGACACTGAGCACCGAGGCATCGGCGGCGAGGGAGATCTCTATGCGCAGTTCGCCTTCCGACTGCCGTTTGAGCAAGGCGTTCTGCAGCAGATTGTCGGCGACGCTGTCGAACAAGGCCGTGGGCACGAGCACTTCCGGGTCGAGACCGACGGCGGCAAAGCGGACCGGCAGACCCGTGTAGCGTTGTTGCTGGATCTTCCACCACATCGCCGCCGGCAGCGCGCCGCCCGCCTCGCTCTGCGGCTTCTGCAGCTTGGCCAGTGTTTGCTGCAGGCGTTGTGTGATCTGCGGCAACTGCCGTTCGAGCAGCAGTTCGAGGCGTTTGCTGTCCTCACCCTTGGCGGTCTGCGCCAGGTAGCACAGGTTGTTGAGCGATTGCAGCAGGTTCTTGACATCGTGGGTCAGGCGAGCGCCGGTTTCGTGGATTGCGCGCAGGTAGCTGACCTGCTGCAATTCACGCGCGCGCAGCTTGGCGATGTAGTGCTCGTTGGCCAGTTGCGCCAGCAGGTGAAAATGCCAGACAAGTGCCGGACTGAGCTTGTGCCGGGTGTGCAGGGTCAGGCGTAGCGGCTGCCCGGAGAAATCCTGGCGAAAGTGCTGCGAGGCGCTGCCGAAAGCGCCGCTGCGGGTGCCGGCTGTCCAGGTGCCGCCTTCCACCCACGGCAGATCGAGCATTTCGGCGAGTGCTTGCGAGAGAAACCGGTCGGGATCGCTTTCGCTGCTGGCCAGCGTCGTCAGGCGGTGCAGCCAGTTTTCGAACGGCAGGCCGATGGTCAGCAGGTAACGCGAGAAGAAGACGTCGATGCCGGTGAAGCCCGGGCGCGTGTTCCAGGTCCAGCCGATCAGCAGCAGCAGCGCGGCGATCGAGGTCAGGCTGTTGAACACGGCCTCGAAATAGCCAGACTGACGAAGCAGCATGAAGGCCAGACTGCCGAGTACCAGAACGGCAATCAGCAGAAAGATGAACAGGCTGTAGAACAGGTCGACCATGCCGCTGCCTGGCCGGTCGCTATCTTTTGAAAGGGGCAGCAGGGTCATGACCAGCAGGAATAGCGGCATTCCCCAGGCGAATTCACGATCCAGCGAAGGCCCGACCAGCGCCGCGTTGGCGACCACCCGTGGCACCAGCCAGAAGAGCAGCACCGCGAGCAGGTAGGCAAAAGCGATCAGGTAGAAGGTCCGCGTCGGCCGATGATCGATGAACATCACGCGGCCGCCGACCAGCGCGGCCAGGATCACCACCCAGACGATCAGCAGCCACCAACCGTAGAAGGCGATGCCGCAGCCAAGCGCCAAGGCAATGACCGCCAGAGCGCTGAAATCGAGCCGCCGCTCGGCATAAATGAAGGGCTGCCAGAGAATGAACAGGCCCACATCCACCAGCCAGCAGAGGGTGCCGAAAGCCCTGTCGCCTTCGGCCAAGAGGGCCAGGTGCAGCACGCCGAGCAAGCCGATCAGCAGCCAGCGTTGCCGCTGGCGCAGGACGCCGGCCAGGCGCTGGAGCGGCATCATGAGGCACGCATGACTTGTGGCCGGCTGCGCGTCGGGCAGGCCTTCATCAGTCCGACTCCGGACACAAGTGTCGAGAATTCGACAGCTTGAAAGGGTTTTTGCACGCGGAGAAGCCGATTTTGGCTGGCATGAAACATGCTTGTTACTCCATATCACTGTTGACAACCACTGGAGAACGAGATGAACCAGCTGCAACAACGACAGGCGGGTTTTACCTTGGTAGAGATTGCCATTGTACTCGTCATCATCGGCCTGCTGCTCGGCGGGGTACTGAAGGGTCAGGAGCTGATCAACAGCGCCAAGGTGAAGAACATGGTCGGCGATTTCCGTACCGTTTCGAGCATGGTCTATGGTTACCAGGACCGCTTCAAGCTCTTCCCCGGCGACCAGACGCAGGCACAACTCGATCTGGCTTTTGGTGCGGCCACCGCGACAGCCTGTACGCCTGCGGCGGATGGACTTTGCCGCCAGAACAATGGTCGCGTCGACGGGGACTGGAATGCCGGGGGCGCCGGAACCGGCATCCTTACCAATGAAAGCTCGGTCTTCTGGCAGCACGTCCGCCTGGCCAATCTGGCCACCGGCGCCACCGCCCTGGCCGACGTAAACTATCGTCCACGCAATGCCGACGGCGGTTTCATCGGCATCGAGAGCGGTATCAGCGCAGCCGGTGCGGCCGCGCCTTTCATCGCCGGCATGCGCGGATCGTTCTTCATCTGTTCGGCCGGCATCCTCGGGCGCTACGTCAAGCAGATCGACAGCACCATGGACGACGGCAATACCGCTGGCGGCTCGGTGCAGGCGGTTCTCGATACCGCTGCCCGCGGCGACGCGGCGGTGGCCACGGCGAACATCGCTGACGGCACACAATATACGGTCTGCTCTTCGTACTGAGGTACTGAGGTACTGAGGTACTGAGGTACTGAGGTACTGAGCCGTGCCACCGCGCCGCGCACGGCGCGTTGGCGGATGGCAAAGATGGCAAAGGTGGACAGGGAAGGCCCGCGACCGGCGGGCTTTCTTGCGTTCAACCCTGCAGCAGGCGCTCCTCGGCGGCGCTCAAGGCGCCGGGTGTGCCGAGCAGCACGACCACATCACCGGCGCTGAAGCGGGTTTCCAGCGAAGGCTCGAGGGCCCGGATCTTGCGGCGGCGGACGGCGGTCACTTCGACGCCGAGGTCCTGCAGGGCCAGTTCGCCAAGCGTCCGGCCAATGGCGTGCGCGCCTTCGCCGAGGAGAATCGAATGCAGGCGCTCTTCATCGCTATCGTGCGCCTCTTCTTCGAGATCGCTCTCGCCGTGAAAGAAGCCGCGCAGCGTCTTGTAGTGTCCGACCCGCGTCTGGCGGAAGTGTTCGAGAACCTGCGCGTGCGGAACGCCGAGATGGCGCAGGGCGTGCGAGGCGAGCACCATGCTCGTTTCCAGCGTTTCCGGTACGACCTCGGCGGCGCCGGCGTGCAGCAGCGCGTCGAGATCCTTTTCGTCGAGGGTGCGCACGACGATTGGCAAGTCGGGATTGATCTGCCGCGCGTGTTCCAGCACCCGTTCGGAAACCCGCGCATCGGCAAACGAGATGATCAGCACGCTGGCGCGACTGACCCCGGCCGCGGCCAGGGTTTCGTGCCGGGCCGCGTCGCCGTAAATGACATTTTCGCCGGCTGCCGTCGCCTCACGGATGCGTTCGGGGTCGAGGTCGAGCGCCAGATAGGTGACGTCCTGCTGGTCCATGAAGCGCGCCAGATACTGGCCGGTTCTGCCGTAGCCGCAGATCACCACATGTTTCTCGGTGTTCATCGTCTTCGCTGCCAGCTGCGTCATCTGCATCGAGCGCATCAGCCATTCGCTGGCCGCGAAACGCAGCACGATCTGGTTGCTGTACTGGACGATCAGCGGCGCCAGCAGCATCGACAGGACCAGCGCGGCCAGCACCGCCTGCAGGACCATCGGCGGCAGCAGCTGCAGGTGGCGCATTTCCGAGAGTAGGACGAAGCCGAACTCGCCGCCGGCACAGAGCCACAAGCCGGTGCGCAGGGCGCCGCCGAAGCTCGAGCCGAACAGCCGCGAGAGGCCGAGTACGAGGGCGAATTTGATCACCAGCAAGGCGCTCAGCACGCCGAGTACCAGCGGCGCGTTGGCGAGCACCAGCGGGATGTCGAGCATCATGCCGATGGTTACGAAGAACAGTCCCATCAGTACGTCACGGAAAGGCTTGATGTCCTCTTCGACGTGATGCCGGTACTGCGTTTCCGAGATCAGGATGCCGGCCACAAAGGCGCCCAGCGCCAGCGATAGTCCGGCCACTTCGGTCAGATAGGCGAGTCCCAGGGTGATCAGCAGGACATTGAGCATGAACAGCTCGGCCGACTTGCCGCGGGCGACGATGAAGAACCACTTGCTCATCAGACGCTGGCCAAAAAACAACACCAACGACAGGACGACCACCGCCTTGAGCATCGCCAGGCCCATCATCGTCGCCATGCGCTCGGGCGACTCGGAGAACGACGGAATCAGGATCAGCAGTGGCACCACGGCGATGTCCTGGAAGAGCAGGACGCCCATCACCTCGCGACCATGCGCCTTGTCGAGTTCGAGACGCTCGGTGAGCAGTTTGGTCAGCACCGCCGTTGAGGACATCGCCAGCGCGCCACCGAGAGCGACGCCTTCCTGCCAGCTCAGCCCAAAGGCGGTGACCATGGCGGTGACCACGGCGATGGTCACCAGAACCTGCAGCAGGCCGAGACCGAAGACGATGCGCTTCATTGCGTACAGCTTGGGCAGCGAGAACTCGAGGCCGATCGAGAACATCAGGAAGACGACGCCGAACTCGGCGAGATGCTGCATGCCGCTGACGCCACCGACCAGGTCGAGCGCATGCGGGCCGATCACCGTGCCGACGAGCAGATAGCCGAGCACCGGCGGCAGGTTGATGGAACGGAAGATGATGACCGAGACCACCGAGGCGCCGAGCAGCATCACAATCGTGGGTAAGGTGTCCATCCATCTCCTATGTCTTCGAGGTCAGTTTTTCACGGCGCGCGTCGCACGGGCGGGCGATGAGGGCGCCGGGGCCTTCTGTTATACTCGACGGATGATAACTGCTGTCATCCGATGAACCAAATCCAGCCCTCGTCCAAGGCGCTCGACCTCGCGCGACAGGTATTGCGCATCGAGGCTGCCGCCGTGGTGGCCCTGGCTGAGCGGATGGATGGGGCCTTCGTGCAGGCGTTGGCACTGATTCTCAATTGCCAAGGGCGGGTGATCGTCAGCGGCATGGGTAAGTCCGGTCATGTCGGGCGCAAGATTGCCTCGACCCTCTCAAGTACCGGCACGCCCGCGTATTTCGTTCACCCTGCCGAGGCCAGTCACGGCGATCTCGGGATGATCACCCGCGACGACGTGCTGATTGCGATTTCGAACTCGGGTGAAAGTGCCGAGCTGCTGATGATTGTGCCGATCGTCAAGCGCCTCGGTGCCAAGCTGGTCAGCATCACCGGCAAGCCCCAGTCGGCGCTGGCCGTCGAGGCCGATGTGCACCTCGACGCGGCGGTCGCGGTCGAAGCCTGCCCGCTGAACCTGGCACCGACCGCCAGCACCACCGCGGTTCTCGCCCTCGGCGACGCGCTCGCGGTTGCGCTGCTTGATTCGCGCGGTTTCGGCGCGGAAGACTTTGCCCGCTCGCATCCCGGCGGCAGCCTCGGTCGTCGCCTGCTGACGCACGTTCGCGATGTCATGCGAGCCGGGGCGGCGCTTCCCGAGGTCGTTCCCGAGACCAGCGTGCCTGATGCGATCCTCGAGATTTCGCGTGGCGGTATCGGGATGACCGCGGTGCTCACTTCCGAACGCCGGGTGATCGGCATTGTGACCGATGGCGACCTGCGACGCGCCTTCGCCAAGGGCCTCGATTTGCGCTTGCTCGCCGTCGCCGACATCATGGGCCGGAAGCCACGTTCGATCGGTCCGGACCGCCTCGCGGTTGAAGCGGTTCAGATGATGGAACAGTACAAGATCAACCAGCTCCCGGTGGTCGACGACCGGGGCATCCTGCTCGGCGCCCTGAATATGCACGACCTCTTCAAGGCAAAGGTCATCTGATGGCTGTCGACCGCATCGCGTGGCGACCGTCGTTGGCATCTTCACGGCCGGCGAGGTGCCGGCAATGAAGCAGTGGAGCAGCGCAGCGCTGCCGATCGGTATTCTGCTGATTCTGACGGCGCTGACCTTCTGGCTACGCTATGCCACCGATTTCACTCAAAAGCCGGGCGATGGCCACCTTCGCCACGATCCTGACTTCATCGTCGATGGGGCCACCCTGCGCAAGATCGGCCAATCGGGAAACCTCGAATACACGCTGATCGCCGACCAGATTCGTCATTATCCCGATGACGATACCACCAGCATGGATAAACCAAAGCTTGTCTACCTGCATCCGACCAGGCCGCCGGTCACCATCAGTGCCGTACACGGACTGATGGGCCCGAAGGGGGAACGGGTGGATCTCAGCGAACAGGTCGAAGTGCGCCGTGCGGGGAGCAGCAGTAATCCGCCATTGCTCGTCGAGACTTCCGAATTGACCGTGTTTACCAGTGATGAAAAAGCCCTTACCAAGAGCCATGTGCTGATCACCCAGGGCGAGTCATGGGTGCAGGGGGTCGGTATGCAGGTCGATAACAAGTTGCAGACTTATTTGCTGGAATCCCGGGTCAGCGGAGAAATTGCTAGCCGTTCGGCCAAGAAGAAGAAACCACAGACATGAAGAAGAGATTTCACCTCGCCCGCACGAGTTGCCTCCTGCTTGCCTTGTCGATGCCGGCGCATGCCGAACGCGCGGACGCCGAGAAACCGGTCCTGCTCGAAGCCGACCGCATGAGCATCGACGACCTCAACAAGGTGCAGGTCCTTGAAGGCAACGTGATCCTGACCCAGGGCACCCTGCAGATTCGTACCGATCGCCTGGTCGTCACCCAGGATGCCGATGGTTTCCAGAAAGGAACGGCTTTCGGAGGGGCCGACGGGCTTGCCCGCTTCAAGCAGAAGCGCGAGGGGAAGGACGATTACATGGAAGGCGAGGCCGAGCAGATCGACTACGACGCGCGGGCGGAAAAAAGTGAGTTCTTCAGGCGCGGTTGGGTGAAGAGCGGGCCCGACGAAGTCCGCGGCGCCTACATTTCCTATGACGCTCTCAACGAGAAATACCTGGTCACCACCGGCACCGGAAAGAGCAAGAGCGCCACTGGCGCCAGTCAGGCGCGGGTGCGCGCGATCATTCAGCCGCGTGGCAAGAACGCGAACCCGAAGGCGCAGGACGGCGAGCCGCTGACCCTGCGGCCAGCGCCCCGTGGCAACTAGGGCGCCAGCGGCTCCCTGGGCG
>LBIU01000820.1 GCA_000987445.1 Candidatus Accumulibacter adiacens
ACGCGTTCGAGCAGCGCCGAAAGCTCCTCCTGGCGGCGGCTCGACATCAGGAAGTCCCAGAAAGCGCGGAAGCTGCGGCCCTGGTCGGAGTCGGAAATGGCATCGCGCTCGCCCATGATCTCTTCGAGCAAGGCGCCCTTGGCGCCTTCCCAGAGCGCGATGCGTTCGCGCACGCGGCGGTCGAGGCCGCGAAAATTGTGCTCGACTTCGCGAAAGTCGGTGAGCAGCTCGCGGGCCATGGCGACGAACTGCTGGAAACGGTCGCGCAGGGCGCTGTCGTCGAGCATCGGCATGTCACCCGACCGCACGCGCGCGATCTCGGCGTCGATGTCGTCGCGGCGGCGTTGCAACTCGGCGATGCGCGTCTGCGGGTCGGTCTCGCTGCCTTCGCTCATCTGCTTGAGCAGTTCGAAGAGGGTCAGCAGGCGCGACTCGGTGCCGACGAAGCTGCGCGCGGCGAGCGTGTCGAGCCAGGCAATGGCCTTCTCGGTCGCCGGCGTGAGGTCGAAATGCGGCTCGTCCGAGCCCTGCGCGTAGAACTTGCGCAGCCAGCCCTTGTCGTTGGCCGCCCAGTCGTTGAGGTAGTCGAGCGCCGCTTTCGGGAACCGCTCGGCGCCGAAGCGATCACGCAGCGCAAACAGCTCGTCTTCCAGCGCTTCGGCCAGATCGGCCTGGGCCATCACCCGCACGTTCGGCGCGATGAACACGCGCTGCAGGAAACTCGCCACCAGCGCAGCATGATCCGAACGCAGCAAGCGCCAGGCCGGATGATTCTGGCGCAGCAGGTCGAGGGTGGCGTAGTCGAGGCTCATCTCGTCGGGCGGGTCATCGGTCAATGGGAAAGGGGCATTGTCCGCAGGACCGTGACACACGGCAAGCGCCCTGCGAGGAAGGGAGGAAGGCGTCGGCCAGGCGGTGGCGATCACCGTCCGCCCACGCGCGGCGGCGACCAGCCGAGAGCGCATGATCCATCGGTATCGATCGACATCGAGACGGTCGAATCGCACGCTTGATGGGCGGGATGCAGATCGAACCCAGCAGCGATTCGCGACGATGACCATGGTCGACGTTTCCCC
>LBIU01000821.1 GCA_000987445.1 Candidatus Accumulibacter adiacens
TCGTCCTGGGTGAATATGCTGTTCGTGAGCGGCTACGAGTTCGAGACGCCGATTCCGGAGATTACGCGTGAAGGCGTCAAGCCGTTCCCGGCTACCGGCTACCGCCAATTGGACGCGCGCAGCGCATTCTTCTACGGCATCACCGGTATCACGCCGGCCATGGCCATGCGTTTGCCCGGCATCGGCTCGCAATACGTCTGGACCATGTTGGACGCAGACAAGAACTACCTCGATGGTGCGAAGACCTACAAGGTGACCCTCCCCAAGGGCATCCCGGCCGGGAAATTCTGGTCGCTCACGCTCTACGACACCATGACGCGTTCGATGCTCGATACGCCGCAGCGCTACCCGCGCGCCGGCAGCCAGAGCTATCCGTCGCCGGCCGCCGAAGCGGGCGCCGATGGTTCGACGACCGTGTACTTCGGGCCGATGCAGCCGGCGGGCGTGCAGCGCGGCAACTGGATCCAGACCATGCCCGGCAAGGGGTTCTTTGCGATGCTGCGCCTGTACAGTCCGCTTGAACCGTTCTTCACCCAGGCCTGGCGGCCGAGCGAGGTCGAGCTGGTTCGCTAAGCGACCCACCTGCCCGCTTCAGGCGGGGATCGCCGGCGCGCGCAGGCTACTGGCGATCCCCGCGGGCACGCGCAGACTCTGCCTCGCGCCGCCTGGCGACAATCACGAAGCCATGACCGCTCCCGGTGCGCCTGCGCCAGGATCCGCCGGCCACGATGGCCCTGCAGCAGGCTTTCCGCGACGAAGGCCATGACCGGGAACGAGAGGAAGATCGAGAACGAGCCGCGCGCACCCTGGCAAGGCACGCCGATCCGGCGGGCCAGCGAGTATACTCGTCGCCTGTTTCGCAGACACGGCGGCAGAAGCCGTGGCGTAGCCGCAGGCTTGCGGATCCTCGCTTCACCGATGTCGCGACCACGAGCCAGGCGTCGACGGCGTGCTCGTTCTCCTCGTGAGGTCATTCAGAGGCGGTAGTTTCGGCAGGGGAGCCGTTCAGCTTGGCCAACACGACAACGATCGAGAAAACCGCAAAGGAGCTTCCGCGCGAGGCGCCGGCCGCCGCCGTTCTGCCTCACGACGCGGTCAAGCTGGCTCCGCTGGCAGAGCGCGCTGAAGCGGAGTTGTCCCAGCTTACCGAAGCCGTCGAGAACGCTCCCCACGCGCTTGCCCAGCTTCCCGCAAAGGCCGTCAAGCAGCTGCCGGGCGAGCTAGCGTCGAT
>LBIU01000119.1 GCA_000987445.1 Candidatus Accumulibacter adiacens
GAGGTCAGCACGTGGTTGACCGCACCGCTCACGCCTTCGAGTTCGCGCGTCACGATGTCGGTGGTGACGTCGCTGGCGACGTTGATGGTGTCGCTGCCCAGCCCGCCGATGACGCGGTAGGCCACGGCAAAGGCGGTGGACTGCACGAAGAACTGGTCGTCGCCTTCAAGGCCGTCGATCTCGAGCACCTCGACGGCGGCGAAGCGCAGGTTCAGCCCGCCGCCGAAGACACCCTTGTCGGTGATCACGAAGTCGTCGGCGAATTCGCTGCCGAGGATCACCACCTTGTCGAAGCCGGTGCCGCCGTCGATCGAGACCGGCGCATTGATGTTGTACTGCACCTCGTCCTCGCCGCCACCTGTGCGGATGTCGAGCGGACGGGCGGTCGAGAAGGCGGTGCCGATCCTGGGCACCGCGACACCCGCGCTGTCGGTGACCAGAACATCGTCGGTCCAGGTAGCGGTGACGTTGGCGTCGGCGGCATTGACCACCGTATCGCCGTTGTTGTCGAGGGTCGGCGCGGTGATGTCCAGGATGTCGAGCACCCCGTCGCCGTTGGCGTCCGTATCGACCACCGCAGCGATCGCGAACGCGCGCACGACGAAGGTGTCGTCGTCGTCGTCGCCTTCCAGGCGCAGCTCGGACTGGTTCGAGTAAACGGTGAACTGGTCGTCGCCGGTGCCACCGTGCACGACCATCGGTGCACCGATGCCGGGGCTGAGCCAGCCGCGCGTCGTGGCCACCATGTTCGGGAACACGTCCTGCGCCAGCAGGCCGCCTTCGGACGGATCCGCGATACGCTTGTTGCCGAAGATCTGGCCGATGCGGAAGTCGTCGTTGCCCTCGCCACCGTCGAGCGTGACCGTGACCGTCGTGTCATCGCTGGCAAAATAGTCGTTGCCGCCCAGACCCAGCACCGTCAGGCGCCCGTTCAATGCGCTGTCGTAGTTGACGCGCGAAACCTCGCTCGAGGCGTTGCTGGTGTCGAGCACGTCGAGGTAGGTGTTCACGTCGCCGTGCAGCAGCGCCACGTAGCCGGGACGGTCGGCAGTCTCGCCCGGCAGGAAGGCCGCGGCGCGCAGCAGGAAAATGTCGTCCGCCGCGTACTGCTGGCCACCGGAGCTGGGTATGACGCCGTTGTCGGCAGAGTCGTGGCCGAGGATCGTCAGTGTGTCGACGCCGTCGTCCGGCGCTCCGCTGTCGAGCACGTTGACCACGTAGTTGCGCGCATCGCCCTTGCTGCCCAGCGTGAACACCTCGTAGGCGTCGGTACCGGCCTGGCCGTCGAGCGTGAGCGTATGTTCGGCGACCGTCTGCTGAAGCGGGCCGGTGGTCACTGAGGCGTCTTGCAGGAAGTACACCCGCATCAGATCTTCGCCGTCCGCTGTGAGCGACTCGGTGTCCTGGCTGCCATGCACGCGGGTCTTGGCACCGATGAAGATATAGCCCGCGCTGCCCCAGCTCGTGCCGCCGGCGATGCCACCGGCGTCGCCGAAGTCAAAGGTGTCGCTGTCGGTATGGCCCCAGAGGTTGGTCTGGTACACCGGCGCGACCAGGCTCGGCACATAGCTGCCGACCGGGTTGCCGGAGGCCGCGCTGTAGGCGTCGCCTGGCGTGACCACGGCGCCGGCGACCAGCCTGCCACGCAGCACCATCACGGTGCCGTGGCCGTCGCCCGGCACGCTTGCACCGTCGGCGTCGGCGTCTGCATTGCCGTAGTCGCCATGGATGTCGATGCCCTGGGCGGCGACGATCTCGCTGTTCGAATCCAGCGTGACACTGTCACCGACGCGCAAGGTCACCTTGCCGGCCTCGGCGAACACCTGGCCATGCGTGACCACGCGCGGCCCGTCGGGGTCGTTGCCCGGCAGCGTGCTGCCGTCCTCGGCAAAGCGGACTTCACCCGAGTGCAGCAGTGCGAAGTCCTCTTCAAGGGCCGCCGATTCGCGCACGGTGAGGCGGATCTCGCCACTGTAGGTATGCGCGAGCACCAGGCGCAGCTTGCCGTCCGTCTCGGTCAGGAAGATGTTCTGTGTGGCCTCCAGGCCGACGTCATCGCCGCCGACTGCCGACCCGATCCGTGAGTTGATCTCGAACTCGTTACTGTCGCTGCCGATCGAGGCGCCGGCGCCGTTGGCGTCAAGGTCGACGCTGCGGCCCAGCACGTTGGCGCCGGTGTCGTTACGTGCGTCGACGATCGAGCCACCGCTCGTGCGAAGGGCCACGTCACCGATCGTCTCGACGGAATGCACCGGCATGTCGCCGACCACCTCGTCGATGAAGATGCCGGCGCTGGCATCGGCCGTGGTGTCGAAGGCACGCAGCACGCCAGCGGCAGAGCCGCCGACCAGATCGCTGTTGATCTCGAGGAAGTTGTCCGCCTCGCCGATGCCACCCAGAGGCAGATCGGCGTCGTAGCCGCCGGGGGCGGCGGCGCTGCCGGGCGGGTTGACGAGCCCGCTGCCCGACACGAGCGTGATGTTCTCGCCCGAAACATCGGCTTCACCGACATCATTCCGCGCATCGAGGATGCGTGCCGGCGAATACAGCAGCACGTCGTTTGCCGTTGACTTGATGCGCTCGACGCGCATGTCCCCGCTCTTCTCGGTCAAGGTGATGTGGCCGTTGGTGAGCACATCGATGTCGCCGAGCGCTTCGATCTCGCTGATGCCGAGCACGTGGATCAGGGTAGCGCTCGGCAACGGGTGCGCCGCGGCAACGACGATGTTGCCGCCGGCGGTGACGCCCGGCAGTGTCGGCTGCCCGGTCGCGGCATCGATCGCGCGCAGGTCGTAGGTACTCTCGATCGGGGCAGCACCCGTGGCGAAGGCACCGGCATTCTTGAAGCCTGGCGAACCGGTATCGCCCGGGTTGGTCGGCAAGCTGCGGAAGAAATTGAAATAGGCCGCCCCGGCCGCGATCTCCTTGTGCTTGACCAAGACGCCGCCCTTGGCGGCGACGTCGAGCTCACGGACGCTGGCCTGCATCAGGATGTCGGTGTCGCCGCCGGAGGCGACGGCGTCGATGACCACCGAGTAGGCTCCCGACAGGCCGCGCTGGCGGCCCAAAACGTCGAGCGCGATGTCGTCGGCCGCGTTGACGTTGAAGCGACTCACCGGCGTCAGCCTGTGCTCGGTGAGCGGCGAAGCCGTCTGCGTCAGGTTGATGGCCATGCCGCTCGCGGCATTGGCAGCGCTGCTGGCAAGCTTGATGCTCAGTCGGTCGGGCGTCGTGATGACATAGTAGTAGCCGCCCTTGGCCAGTCCCGTGATCTCCGTGCCCGCCGTGTCGTAACGCACCTGCTGGCCCTGGAAGAAGACGTTCTGGTAGCCGAGGAAGATCGCCTCGCTCACGTTGTCCACACGCCGCGTCTCGAAAACGGTGGCCTGCGGCAGTGCCGAGGCATCGACGAAGTCGACGTTGACGCGCTTGTCGAGGGCCCCGATGTCCTGCCCGGCACCCGCTGCCGCCAGGTTCAGCACATTGCTGCGCAGCAGTGACTTGCGTGCGACGAGGTAGTCGGTGTGCGGCTGGTCTCGGTCGTCGGTGGACTTCACCGAGCCCTGCAAGGCGACGACCGACGTGCTGCCGATCGGGTTCTCGATCGTGCCGTTCAACAGGATGCTGCCGGTGCCGGTGGCCAGGATGTCCACCAGGCTCGGCGCGACCTTGCGGTCGAGGGTGAACGTGAGCGAGCGGCTGCCGGTGCTCGGCTGCAGGTACACCAGCGGCTGGCGATCGCCGAGCACGTTGATGTTGTTGATCTTCAGGTCCTTGTTGGAGGTGTTGGTGATGCGCACCTGTGGCAGCGCGTCGCCGAACTCCCAGAATCCGGTGCTGCCGGAGATCGACGTGTCGGCCTTGAAGATCACGTCGCCGGCGCCAGGATTGACGATGTCGTTGACGAATATCTCGCCGGCGTTGATGTTCCCCGAGGTCTTGTGGGTGCCGCCGTCGTTGATGCTGACGTTGACCGCGGTGTCGATCGCGCCACCCGCACCGATGGTCAGCACCACCTCGAGAATCGGCGTGCGTCCCGACAGGATGCGCAGGTCGGAACTGAAGGCGATGTCGGCCGTCTTCGTCGAATGCGTGTCGCCGTGCGTGCCACCGCTGGCCAGCGAGCGCTTGCTGGCTTCGGCCGCGCGGGTGACCACATTGGAGTCGCTGTCGTTGGCGCTGACGTAGAAAGCCAGCCTGTCGGTAATGCCCAGATCGTCGGCCAGCCTCGGATCGCTGTCGTCACGCGGACCGGCGACGACCAGCGCGTCGGCGGCGCCGGTGATGTCGTTGTCGAAGTGGGTCGTGTTGTCTGAATTCGACGACACCCAGCCGAACAGACCAGTGGAACGTGAGAACGAATCGGTCTTCGTGTAGACACCGCTCGAACGGGTGATGAAGTCGACGCCCTCCAGACCCGTGACCACGGCGTTCGCGCCCAGGGCCAGCTGGTTCTGGATCGTCATGACGATGGTCGAGCTGTCCGAACCCTCGCTGTAGAAGCCGGCCCCGTAGGCCTGGCCCTTGGCTTTCACGTCCAGATCGGAGACCAGGGCCGTGACCGCCACCGTACTCGCGGTGAGCAGCGCGCCTGCGCCGATGTCGCTGCGCGTCAGCGCCTGGGTGAAGGTAATCTGGTTGCTGCTATCACCATCGCCACCGACCCCCAGGCCGCTGGCATAGGCGTTGCTGTTGAAATTGCCCTGGGTGTCGGCCGTGACGCCGATGTGACCGGCCACCAGCAGGTCGGCATTGCTTCCGATCGTGGCCATGTTGCGGTAGTCGACCGTGGTGGTGCTGTCGGCGTGGGCCGTGCCGACGAAGCCGCCCGCCTTGGAGCGTGACGAAATGTCCGAAGCGTGGTCGGTGAGGGAATTGACCAGCAGGTCGCCGCCGGTCACCAGTTGCACGCTGTTGCCGATCGAAGCCGATGCCACTGTAGCCTGGTTGCTGCGCGCATCGGCCCGCCCAATTCCGACGAAGCCGCCGGTGTCGTTGCGGCTGCTTGCCAACCCGTCGGTCTTGAGCTGCGCCCGCACGGTCACCGTGCCACCGGCATTGACACTGTCGGCGTTGAGCGAGGCCGTCACATGCGGGTTGGAATGGACGCTGGCGTCGTTGATGTTGACGCCGACGAAGCCACCGCCAGACCCACTGGCAATGGCCGCGGAGTGGCCGTCGCCGGCACTCGGCGCGGACAGGCTGAGCGACACACCGCCCGGGCCGAGCAGGTACTGGGCGCCAATGACCGTGCTGCCGCTGAAGTCGATGCGCAGTTGCTGTTCGCCGCTGCTGGTGCCGAGATCGACCACCGGCAGGAAGGCATGCTGCGCGCCGCCGCTGAGCCCGGTCGTGCTCAGGCCGATGCTGGCCCCTGCGGGCACATCGCGCAGCCTGAACTGGGTCGCGCTGACGTACTCGACATAGAAGCTGCGGCCGTCCTCGATCACGCCGCCAGCGCTGCGCCCGAGCGCAAGATCGCCCACCTTGATGAAGCTGTGTTCGCTGGTCTGCGCGGCGGTTGGCGGCGGCGGCGGGTTACCCGTCCGGATAGCCTTGTCCGGCGTCAGGACCAGCTCGGGCTGGTCGAAGTCGGCGGTCACCGCAGCGCGGCCGACGGTCGTGTGGTAGGCCGTCCCGACGATGCTGTTGGCGGTCGACTTCAGGGTGATC
>LBIU01000120.1 GCA_000987445.1 Candidatus Accumulibacter adiacens
ATCACGACCATTCTGTCGAAGAAGTTTGGCGGTACCGCCAAGGCCTACGACCAGATCGACGCAGCGCCGGAAGAGAAGGCGCGCGGGATCACGATCAATACCGCGCACGTCGAGTACGAGACGGAAAAGCGTCACTACGCGCACGTCGATTGCCCGGGTCACGCGGACTATGTGAAGAACATGATCACCGGTGCTGCGCAGATGGACGGCGCGATCCTGGTGGTCTCTGCCGCTGACGGCCCGATGCCGCAGACCCGCGAGCACATTCTTCTCGCCCGTCAGGTCGGTGTGCCCTACATCATTGTCTATCTGAACAAGTGCGACATGGTGGATGACGCCGAGCTGCTCGAGCTGGTGGACATGGAGGTGCGCGAGCTGCTGTCCAAGTACGACTTTCCCGGCGACGATGTGCCGATCATCCAGGGTTCGGCGCTGAAGGCGCTCGAAGGTGATCAGGGCGAGCAGGGCGAGGCCTCGGTGCTGGCGCTGGCGGATGCGCTGGACTCCTACATTCCGACCCCGGAGCGGGCCATCGACAAGCCTTTCCTGCTGCCGATCGAGGACGTCTTCTCGATTTCGGGTCGCGGTACGGTGGTCACCGGGCGCGTCGAGCGCGGCATCGTCAAGGTCGGCGAGGAGGTCGAGATCGTCGGTATCAAGCCGACCGTGAAGACCATCTGCACCGGTGTCGAAATGTTCCGCAAGCTGCTCGACGAGGGGCGGGCGGGCGACAACGTCGGCGTACTGCTGCGTGGCGTCAAGCGCGAAGATGTCGAGCGCGGTCAGGTGCTGGCCAAGCCCGGTTCGATCAAGCCGCACACCCACTTCTCGGGTGAGGTGTATGTCTTGTCGAAGGAGGAGGGTGGCCGTCACACGCCGTTCTTCAACAACTACCGGCCGCAGTTCTACTTCCGCACGACGGACGTGACCGGTGCCATCGCCATGCCTGAAGGCGTTGAAATGGTCATGCCTGGTGACAACATCCAGATGACGGTCAAGCTGATCGCGCCGATCGCCATGGAAGAGGGTCTGCGCTTCGCCATCCGCGAAGGTGGCCGTACCGTCGGCGCCGGCGTGGTGGCCAAGATCATCGAGTAGTTCGGCAAAAAAACTCCGGGCGGCGCCAGTGCGCCGCCCATCGCTCTTTGGAATATGACATGCAAAGCCAAAAAATCCGGATTCGTCTGAAAGCCTTCGACTATCGCCTGATCGATCAGTCTGCCCAGGAGATCGTCGAAACTGCAAAGCGCACCGGAGCCGTCGTTCGCGGTCCGGTTCCCCTGCCGACCCGCATCCAGCGTTTCGACGTTCTGCGCTCGCCGCACGTGGACAAGACCTCGCGTGATCAGTTCGAGATGCGCACCCACCTGCGACTGATGGATATCATCGATCCGACCGACAAGACGGTTGACGCGCTGATGAAGCTCGACTTGCCGGCGGGTGTCGACGTCGAAATTAAGTTGCAGTAACAGCTGTCTTGCGGCTATAATTGCCGGCTTTGGTCGGGCAGCTTCGTTCTCACGCTGCCCGTTTTGTTTGAAGCGCTCGCCGGCCAATCGTAGCCGGTCAGAGGAGAATAAACATGAGTCTAGGCCTTGTTGGACGCAAGGTCGGCATGACGCGTATTTTTACCGAGGCTGGCGCAAGCGTCCCGGTAACCGTGCTCGATGTGTCGAACAATCGCGTCGCTCAGATCAAGACGCAGCAAAACGACGGCTATTCCGTCGTGCAGTTGGCTTTTGGCAAGCGGCGTCCGTCCCGCGTGAACAAGCCGCTGGCCGGACATCTGGCCAAGGCGGGTGTCGAAGCCGGTCACATACTGAAAGAGTTCCCTGTTTCTGCCGAAGAGCTCGCTGAGTTGAAGGCAGGCGACCAGGTCAGCATCACCATTTTTGCGGTCGGCCAGAAGGTTGATGTCACCGGTCAGACGATCGGCAAGGGCTTCTCCGGTGCGATCAAGCGGCACCATTTCTCGTCGCAGAATGCCACGCACGGCAACTCCGTGTCGCACCAGGCGCTGGGTTCGACGGGTATGGCGCAGGATCCGGGGCGTGTCTTTCCGGGCAAGAAGATGGCGGGCCAACTGGGCGCTGCCAGACGCACCCAGCAGAATCTCGAGATCATCCGCGTCGACGTCGAGCGGCAGTTGTTGTTGCTCAAGGGCGCGGTTCCTGGCTCCAAGGGGTCGGACGTGATCGTTCGTCCTGCAGTCAAGGCGGGGGCATAAATGGAACTCAAGCTTATCAATGAGCAGGGCCAGGAGGCGAGTCGCCTGCAGGCTTCTGATCTCCTCTTCGGTCGCGAGTACAGCGAGGCTCTGGTGCACCAGGTGCTGGTCGCTTATCAGGCCAACGCGCGCAGCGGCAATCGGGCTCAAAAGGACCGCAGTGAGGTTCGCCACTCGACGACAAAACCCTGGCGGCAGAAGGGCACGGGTCGTGCTCGTGCCGGTATGTCGTCGTCGCCAATCTGGCGTGGGGGTGGTCGGGTGTTTCCGAACTCGTCTGACGAGAACTTCAGCCAGAAGCTGAACCGGAAGATGTACCGCGCCGGCATGGCTGCGATTCTTTCCCAATTGGCCCGCGAAGATCGTCTGGCAGTCGTCGAGGAGTTTTCCATCGAGGCGCCGAAAACGAAATTGTTTGCGGCGAAGATCAAGGGTATGGGCTACGAGTCCGTGCTGGTGATCACCGAAGAACTGGGCGAGAACGTATTTCTCGCTTCGCGCAACCTTCCCAATGTGCTGGTTGTGGAAGTTCAGCAGGCCGATCCGGTGTCGCTGGTCCGCTTTCCGAAGGTGTTGATCACCAAGGGTGCGCTGGCCAAGTTTGAGGAGGTCCTGGGATGAATCAAGAACGCCTGATGCAAGTATTGCTTGCCCCGCAGGTCTCTGAAAAAGCGACCTTTATTGCTGACAAGCACGAGCAGGTGATTTTCCGCGTGGCTCCGGATGCGACCAAGCCAGAAGTCAAGGGTGCTGTCGAGTTGCTGTTCAAGGTTTCGGTGAAGTCGGTTCAGATAGCTAACGTCAAGGGCAAGCACAAGAAGTTCGGGCGCGTGATGGGTCGCCGCAAGAGCTGGAAGAAGGCCTATGTGTGCCTGCAGCCCGGGCAGGAGATTAACTTCGTCGATGGAGGGGGCGTCTGATGGCACTCGTCAAAGTCAAACCGACTTCCCCAGGCCGCCGTGCGGTTATCAAGGTCGTCAATCCGAAGTTGCACAAAGGTGCGCCGCTGGCGGCTCTGGTCGAGTCGCAATCGCAGCACGCCGGACGCAACAGCAATGGTCACATCACCACTCGTCACCGCGGCGGCGGGCACAAGCAGCACTACCGCGTGGTGGACTTCAAGCGCAACAAGGACGGCATTCCAGCCAAGGTCGAGCGTCT
>LBIU01000121.1 GCA_000987445.1 Candidatus Accumulibacter adiacens
CGCGTCGCCGCGGCGCACCAGCAGCGGCGCCGGCAGGTAAGGCTGCGGATCGGACCACAACAGGCGGCCGTCGCTGCCCACCGGAACGGGAGGCTGCTTCGCTGGGCCAGCGGTCGCAAAGCCGAGGCGAACTTCCTGCGTGCGCGCTGGCGCCGACACCGTGCTGCCGACGCGCAGCAGGCGCAGCGGGTAGGTCTTGCCGCGCGTCTCGAAAACGAGGTCGCTGGCACGGCGCAGGCCGGCGACATCGGCCGGCGCAATGCTGGCGCTGACCTCCGCGGCGCCGGTTTCGGCGAGCACGTAGAGCACCGTTCCCGGCGCCACCGCTTCGCCGGTTTGCGCCAACCGCTCCATGACGCTGCCCGCGAAAGGCGCGCGCAGCGTCGCTTTCGCCAGCTGGCGTCGAGCGACCGCCAGCTGCGCCTGTTGCGATGCCCGTTCGCTGCGCATCAAGGCCACTTCGGTTTCACGCTGGATGAGCGCTTCCTGCGAGAAAAACCCCTGCTTCACCAACTCCTGCGAACGCTTGAGCTGCTGCTCGGCCTGCCTGAGGCGCGCCAGCGCGGCATCCAGCGCCGCCTGCGCCTGCGCCACCGCCAGCCGGAAATCGACCGGATCGATCTCGACCAGCACCTGCCCTTTTTTCACCGCACTGCCGGCTTCCGCCGTCCAGCGCAGCACGACGCCGCTGACTTCGGCCGACAGCCTCGACTCGTTGCGCGCCATCACGCTGGCTGCCAGTTCACGCTGCGGATGGATGACCACCTCGCCGAGCGGCGCCGTCTCGATGATCACCGGCGACGCTTTCGCGGCCTTGGTCTCGGCGTGAGCCGGCAGCGTGCCAACGACAAGCGTCACCATCACGGCACCGGCCAGGATCACCAGCGCCGATGCGAAGATCCGTCGCCCTCCATGCGGACTCGCCGGCTGGGAAATCAGTTTTTTAAAATCAATAGCTTGCATGTACCGCCGCCATGCTGACGTCAAATCATCTCAAGAGGATGGCGATCGAAGCGCCAAGGTAAGGAGCGAAGTATCCGCAGCAATCGGGTGGCGGTCAAACCGGGATGGGCCTGGAGCGGCCTGTCTCTGGATTCGACGAGCGCGCTGGCGTTGGCTTCGCGAAAGAAGATCGCAGCCAGCACGGAAGTATCAACATAGATCACAACAGGTCCTGCTCGCGCATCTCAGCGACGGTCAAAGTGTCGCCTGGCGGGGCGGCAGCAACCCACGCGCGCAAGTCCGACCAGTCGAAGGTCGTCGATTTCGGCTCGTGGACCAAACGGGCCACGAGCTTGCCACGCCGGGTGATGACCACCTCGCCCCCGGCCTCGACCTCGGCGAGCAGCGCGGAAAGGTGCGACTTGGTATCGGCAATCGTTGCGGTCTTCATGGTTCTGCCTTCATCAGGTGGTCAACTAGCTCGGAATTCTCCGGCTATTGGTCACCTCGTAAATCACTCGACGATTTCACGACTTCTCGGATCGGGGCATCGCGACAACTCATGGCAATCCAGGCGTCAGGACTTGATGCCTTTCGTGGCGGGGATCTGCATTAGCCGGGCGGCAGCCAGCAGCCCCTCGTCCAGCGTGCAAAGCATCGTCGCGCCATGGTTGCTGGCGATCGCAAGGTGCAGCGCGTCGCCTGCCCTCAACTTGGTGGCGAAGTTCTCGACGTAGCCCTTGGCAAGCTCATAGTCCGCCGCACCAGGAACGAGGACCTGGCAGGAGCTAGCGACCATTTCATCAAACTGGCCGATGGCCAGCAGCGCCACGGCCTCCGCCAAGCCGCCCATCCTGACCTCGCGGGCAACGAGACTGGCAAACTCGACGCGGGTCCAGTGGCTGATCTGCAACTGCCCGGGCGAAAGGTCGAGAAAGAACGCTTCGACGTCTTCGCTGGTCGCTTCTTCGAGGATCAGCGGCGCCAGGAAGCTGGTTTCCAAATACAGCATCAAAGCCCTTCGTCGCGCATTTCCCGCAGGAGCTCGGCACTGGGTTTGCGCCAACGCGGCATGCGACTGCGAAACTCGGCGAGCGACTTGATCGGCTGCTTGGCTTTCTCGACCGGCGTGATGCGGGCAACCGCCTGACCACGCCGGGTGATGATCACCTCTTCCCCAGCCTCGACCTGATCGAGCAAACGGCTCAAGTGCGTCTTGGCGTCAGCCAGCGTGACGGTGCTCATCGCAACGCTCCTGTTGGTCATGTGATTGGTCATATCATAGCGCCGATTCACTATCCGGGGGGACTACTGACTTCGCAAAACCTGCCACCCATGCGCACGCAGAGTCATTGCCGCCCGGGTCGCGCAGGGGATGCATGTTCTGCCTGGCGAACGAATCACGGGCGACGTCTGTTTGTCAGGCCTTCACCACACCATCCAGGCGCAACGCCAGTATCGCCGTATCGCGGGTCAGCAGCGTCAGTCGCTCATCATGCGCCTGGGCGATGAGGAGTCGATCGAAGGGGTCGGGATGTGCGCAGTTCAGGTGGCGCACGGCGGCAATGTGACGCGGCAGGATGGGTAGCAGGACAAAACCCTGCCCTTCGAGCTCTGCGCTGAGTTCGCCCGTCGGCAAGGGCAGCTTGCCCTTGCCGTTCTTCAAGACCATCTCCCACAGGCTGGCGATACTGACCAGGATTTCGGATTGTTCGATGAGGCTTTGTGTCGCTTCGCCCAGGCAGGCGTCTGCAGTCATCCACCAATAGACCAGGTGGGTGTCGAGCAGGTAGCGCTTCACGACATTTCGCCGCCAGTCAGCGTGTCGGCGATGGCGGCATTGGTCGCCGGGGCATCCCAATCTTCGTCGGCCTTGGGCAAAGTCGCCCACGCACCGGGCACACGGCGCCGCTCGGGCGCGCCGACTTTTACCAAGCGGACCATCGGAACGCCATTGTTGGCGATGACGACTTCTTCACCCGCCAGCGCTGCCTGGACCAGCCTGGACAGCTGGTTCTTGGCTTCGAGCATGTTGACCTGCATCCTGAACTCCTTCGGCAAATCCCTCGCCTGGGTGTAGTTTAGCTCTGCCTGGCCAAGTTAGCCAAGAAGAGCTACAAGACAAGGAAGCACGGAAGAAAGACTCGCATCGCCCGATTCATCGGGCGATGGGGCGCTCACGGCCGCTCCAGCAATTTGCAGGCAGGCAGCGCGTTCGTCTTCGGGCCATTCGGCATGCCCGCAATGCGGGCTACGCCTCATGGAATGGCCGCGCGCCTGGCACTCGGCGCATCGCTCTCGTAGCGCTGCCAGACGCGCCGGAAATCCCTCGCCGAGGAGAAGCCGGCGAGTTCGGCGACGCGCTCGACCGACAGCTGCCGATCGGCGAGCAGTTCGCGCGCGCGGGCGACGCGCAGGCGCTGCTGGTAGGCGACGACACTGATTCCGGCATGCTCGGCGAAGAGGCGCGTCAGGTGGCGGCCGCTGACGTGCGCGCGATCGGCGAGTTCTGCCAGCGACCACGAGCGTGCCGGATCCAGCGCGATGGCGTCCTGCGCGCGGTGCACGGCAGGATGCAGGTGGTTGCGGTGGGCGAGCCAGGGCGAGAGCTGCGGCTCGTTGCCGCTGCGCCGCTGATAGACGACCAGCCGCCGCGCGACGCGTGCCGCCAGTTCGGCGCCAGCGTGATGCTCGATCAGGTACAGCGCGAGATCGATACCGGTGGTAATACCGGCGCTGGTGAGTACGGGGCCATCCTCGACGAACAGCCGGTTCTCCTCGACCTTTGCCGACGGCGCTGCTTCCTGCAGGGCGTCGATCAGGCTGTAATGCGTGGTGCACCGGCGGCCGTCGAGCAGTCCGGCGGCGGCGAGCAGCAGCGCGCCGGAGCAGATGCTGGCGACGCGCGTGTCCGCCTGCGGTGCGTGCCGCAACCAGTCGACGACCACCTGCGCCTCGGGGCGTGCGTAGTCCTCGACCTCGCAGGCATTACCGGTGACGATGACCAGGCTCTGCGGCGGCAGCCGCGCCGGCAACGCTTCGAGTTCGCCGAGCCCGACGCCGAGCGATGTGCGCAGCCGGGCGACCGGCGCACAGCTGTGCAGCAGCATTGCCGCCTGCCCTGAAGCGTCTGTCTGCTCATTGGCCAGCTCGGCGGCCATGCGCAGCGCCTCGGCCGGCCCGGCGTAATCGAGCAGCAGCACGTTCGGCGTCAACACGAACCACACCGAAAGGCTCATGCCCGCGCCCTCGCCCAGAGCAGCAAGCGGTCGGTGAAGAGATTCACCGCCAGCCCGAGCATGAGCAGTGCCGCGCCGGCAAGATGCACCGGCCGCAGAACTTCAGCGAAGGCCAACCAGCCGGTGCTCAAACCGACAAGCGGAATCAGCAGGCTGAACGGCGCCACCTGATTCGCCGGGTAGCGCGAAAGCAGCCGCGTCCACAAGCCGTAGCCGAGCAGGGTGGCGACCCAGGCCAGGTAGGCAACGGCGGCAAAGGACTGCCAGCTGAAAGCGGCAAGCGCGCCGGCGATCCTGGCCGGCCCCTCGATGAACAGCGACAGGGCGAAGAAGGGCAGCGGCGGCACCAGGCTTGCCCAGACGACGAAGGCGAACTGGTTGATCGGCCCGTGCCGGGCCACGGCGCGCGTGACGATATTGCCGACGGCCCACATCGACGCGGCGGCCAGCGTCAGCAGGAAACCGAGCAATGGCATGCTCATGCCGTGTGCCGAGCCGATCAGCGCCAGACCACACGCAGCCAGGAGCAGGCCCGCGAGTTGACTGCCGCGCCAGCTCTCATTCAGCCACAGCGCGGCGAAGAGCATGGTGAAGAAGGCCTGCGACTGCAGCACCAACGACGCCAGCCCCGAGGGCATGCCAAGGTGGATGGCGGTGAACAGGAAGGCGAACTGGCCGACCGATAGGCTCAGCCCGTACGCCAGGTAGAGCCGCAAGGGCAGTTTCGGCGGTCGCAACAGAAACACCGCCGGACAGGCGGCCAGCATGAAACGCAGGGCACCGAGCAGCAGTGGCGGCACCTCGCCGACGCCGATCCTGATGACCGCAAAGTTCACTCCCCAGACGAGAACCACGAGCAGGGCCAGAGCGATGTCGAGCGGCCGCATCTGCGCCACTCAGCGCGGCGCCGCGGTGGCGACACTCACCGCTGGCTCCTCCGGCGTAGCTGCGATGGGCTTGAAGACGCGTTGCGTCGAGGCTGGATTGCGCGGCAGTTTTTCCGCCGGGCGAATCGGCCGTCGGACAAACTCGCCGCCACAGTTCGGGCAGCGCCGCCCGGGCAGCCGCTGCTGCACGCAATCGGCACAGAAAGTGCATTCGAAGGAGCAGATCATCGCTTCGAGCGCATCCGGCGGCAGGTCGCGATCGCAGCATTCGCAGTTCGGGCGCAGTTCAAGCATGCACCTCTCCCAGGCTGGCGACGCAATCGTCGACGCTGGCGATGCGTGCGAAGCGACCGGCCAGTACCAGTTCGGTATGGGCCTTGATCTCTTGCGGCGAGTACACGCGGCCGCTGCGTGGATGCGTCATCGGGAAAGTGAGCGTCGCATCGCTGACGAAATCGACCTGATAGCCGATGTCCGACGCGACGCGCGTGCTCGTCTCGCAGCATTGCTCGGTACGGATGCCGGCGATGATCAGGCGATCGGCGCCGCGGCGACGCAGCCACAGGTCGAGGCCGGTGTCCGAGAAGGCGTTGTGGGTATGCTTGAAGAAGCAGACGTCGGGTGACCCCGGCAGCCAATCGAGCGCCCGCACGGCACCCGACTCCTCGGTAAATGGGCCCGACTGGCCGACGTGAAAGACGTGCACCACCGGCACGCCGCGCGCACGACAGGCGTCGTCGAGCGCGAGCACGGCCTTTTTGAAGGCTGGGACATCGGTTTCCGACCAGTAGGGCATCTGCCGGAAGGATTCCTGTACATCGATGATGATGAGCGCACTGCGCGTGCTATTTTCTGGGCTGCTGGCGGACACTTCGCTTCTCCTGTGTTGAGCGTGATGCCATCGTAAGGCCAAGCTGAGAGATCGACGATACCGAATCCGGACCAGCAGCGGACAAAATCGGCCATTCGGTTGCGAGCCGGCCAACAACAGGGAGGAAACGATGAGACTCAGGCAATACCAGGTCGATGCCTTTGCCAGCCGGGCTTTCGAGGGTAACCCGGCGGCCGTGTGCCCGCTGGAAAGCTGGCTCGACGACCGGCTCATGCAGGCCATCGCCGAAGAGAACAATCTCTCGGAAACCGCCTTTTTCGTCCCTGCCGGCGAGCACTTCGCGCTGCGCTGGTTCACGCCGGTAGCCGAAGTCGATCTCTGCGGGCACGCGACGCTGGCCACGGCGCACGTCATCTTCGAACATCTCGCCCATGCGCCGCCGCAGATAACTTTCGTCACGCGCAGCGGCGATCTGCACGTTCGCCGCCAGGGCTCCCTGCTGGAAATGGACTTCCCGGCCATCACGGCAAGACCCTGCGCACTCCCGGAGGGGATGGTTGCCGGCCTCGGCCGAGATCCGCTCGAGGTGCTGGCCGCCGACGATTACCTGGCCGTCTTCGCAAGCGAGGCCGAGGTTCGGGCGATCACCCCGAACCACGGCTGGCTGCGCCAGCTGGACCTGCGCGGCGTCATCGTCAGCGCGCCGGGCGAAGAGGCTGACTTCGTCAGCCGCTTCTTCGCGCCGAAGTACGGCATCCCGGAAGACCCGGTCACCGGCTCGGCACACTGCCTTCTGACGCCGTTCTGGGCCGACCGGCTCGGCAAGAGCACGCTGACCGCGAGGCAGGTGTCGAAACGCGGCGGCAATCTCGGCTGCACGCTGAAAGGCGAGCGCGTGCTGCTCTCGGGGTCGGCGGTGACAGTGATGGAAAGCGAACTCTGCTTCGCAAGCTAGAGTGTGGGTACATTCAAGCCACAGCCACATGACGGCAGCGGCGAGAGCGACGAACGAGGAGAGGCGTTCGGGGAGTCCATCGTAGCGAGTCGCGACGCGCCGAAATGGCTTGATGCGGCAGAAGAAACGTTCGACGAGATAGCGGTTTTTTTACCGATGCTTATGAAGAGGACGTTGGGCAATGCGATGGCTGCGGGGTGGAATGACGGCTTCAATGCTTTTGGCGTCCAGATGTTCGAGGATCGCGTCGGTGTCGTAGGCTCTATCCACGCTGAGCGAGCCACGGCCAAGGTCCTTCAGCAGCCGCAAAGCGTGAGGATTATCGCCTGCCTCGCCGCCAGTGAGTCGAAATCGGGGCCTGGACGAAAGAGAAGCTCGACTGGTTGAGACAGTATCTGGGGCTTGGGCAGGGCCATCCCTCGCACGACACCATTGGCCGGGTCGTTGCGGCGATTGATCCCGACGAGTTCGGCGTAGCCTTAGTGCGCTGGGTGGAACAGATGCTGCCGGCGCCGGTGAACGGCGAAACGACCACCGGGTCCTGGCTGGAATGTATGCGATCGCCCTGTAGGCAACTGGAACGACGCGGCGATGCCGACTGATCAGCTATAATTCCGCTCTTTCACTGCCTCGCCGTGAGCAGTTTGCGCAGTTCACCCCAGTGCAGAAATCGAGTCGCGAGTCGTATTCATTGTCCTTACTGCTTCCCCGTTCGCCGCTGCCCAGAGTCGGCGAAAAGCTTCAGTTCCCCTCCTTTGCCGGCTCGGCCGACGCACTGCTGATCGCCCAGGCCGCAACTGCCGCCGGCCCCGGGCAGCGCATGCTTGCCGTACTGACCGCCAGCGCCACCGACGCGCAGCGGCTGCTCGCGGAAATCGCCTGGTTCGCGCCCGATCTACGCATCCGCTTGCTGCCGGACTGGGAAACGCTGCCTTACGACAGCTTCTCGCCGCATCACGACCTGGTTTCCGAGCGTCTGGCGACGCTCTATGCGGTCACGCGCGGCGAGTGCGACGTGCTGCTGGTTCCTGCCGGAACGGCCGTCTACCGCCTCACACCGCCGGCCTATCTGGCCGCCTACACCTTCTTTCTCAAGCAGGGCGAGGAACTCGACGCCGGGCAATTCCGTGCGCAAATGACGCTGGCCGGCTACGCGCACGTCACCCAGGTCGTGGCACCGGGCGAATACTCGATCCGCGGCGGCATCGTCGATCTCTTCCCGATGGGCTCGCAACTGCCTTACCGGCTGGACCTCTTCGACGACGAAATCGAAAGCATCAAGACTTTCGACGTCGACACGCAGCGCACGCTCTACCCGGTCCCGGAGATTCGCCTGCTGCCGGCGCGCGAATTTCCCCTCGACGAAAAGGGCCGGGCGCGCTTCCGTCAGCGCTTCCGCGAGATGTTCGAAGGCGACCCCGGCAAGTCGCGGATTTACAAGGATGTCTCCAACGGCGTTGCGGCGGCCGGCATCGAATACTGGCTGCCGCTGTTCTTCGAGGAAACGGCCAGTCTTTTCGACTACCTGCCCCAGGAGACGGTTCTCGTCCTGCACCAGGACGTGCCCGAGGCGATTCGTGCCTTCTGGCGCGAGGCGCAGTCGCGCTACGACATGCTCTCGGGCGATCGCAGCCACCCGCTGCTACGGCCGGCGGAGCTCTTCCTCGCCGAGGAGCCGTTCTTTGTCGCCGCCAAGTCCTATGCCCGCGTGAACCTCGCCGCCGGCCAGAACGGGCCTGCACAAAGCCTGCCGCCGCTGGCCGTCGACCGCCGCGCCCAGGACCCGCTGCATGTGCTGAAAAGCTTCATCGACAGCTTCCCGGGCCGCGTGCTGCTGCTCGCCGAAACCGCCGGACGCCGTGAAACGCTGAGCGAGCTGTTCTCGGAGTATGGGCTGACGCCGGCAACGAGCAACGACTTTGCCGCTTTCCTGGCCGCCGACAGCAAGCTCGCCCTGGCGGTCGCGCCGCTGCACGACGGTTTCCAGCTCGCCGAGTTGGCGATCATCACCGAAGCCGAGCTCTATGCCGACAGCCCCTCGCGGCGCGCGCGCCACGCGGCGCAGCGCAAGGCAACGGTCGATAATTGGCTGCGCGACCTTACCGAGCTCAAGGTCGGTTCGCCGGTCGTCCATGAGCAGCATGGCATCGCCCGCTACCGGGGTCTGATTCACCTCGACCTCGGTGAAGGCGAGATGGAGTTCCTCGAACTGCACTACGCCGGGGACGCCAAGCTCTATGTGCCGGTGTCGCAGCTGCACGTCATCTCACGTTACTCGGGCGCCGATCCCGAGGCCGCCCCGCTGCACGCGCTCGGCTCGCAACAATGGGAGAAAGCGAAGCGGCGTGCGGCGCTGCAGGCCCGCGACACGGCCGCCGAGCTGCTCGCGCTGTACGCCCTGCGCGCCGCACGCCAGGGACATGCCTGCGAGTTCAAGGCGCGCGACCACGACGCTTTCGCCGACGGCTTCGGTTTTGAAGAAACCGCCGATCAGGCAACGGCGATCGCGGCGGTGATCGAAGACATGAAATCCGGCCGGCCGATGGATCGCCTGGTCTGCGGTGACGTCGGCTTCGGCAAGACCGAAGTCGCCCTGCGCGCCGTCTTCTGTGCCGTTGCCGGCGGTCGGCAGGCGGCCATCCTCTGCCCGACCACCCTGCTTTGCGAACAGCACTTCCAGACCTTCAACGACCGCTTCGCCGACTGGCCGGTAAGGATCGCCGAGCTCTCACGCTTCAAGACCAACGCCGAGGTGGCGCAGGCGCTGCGCGAACTGGCCGACGGCAAGCTCGACATCGTCATCGGAACACACCGTCTGCTGCAGAAAGACGTCAAGTTCAGCCGTCTCGGGCTGGTGGTCATCGACGAGGAGCACCGCTTCGGCGTCCG
>LBIU01000122.1 GCA_000987445.1 Candidatus Accumulibacter adiacens
TGGCCTTGCCAGCCAGAGGCAAGGGCTCAGCGTCAGCGAAGGCGTCGCTGGTTTCCACTCCTGCGCTGCGCAGCTGTGCCAGACGCTTCGCCGCTTGTTCAATCAGGCTCATCGCGTTTCCTCAGGCAGTACGGACGGAAAAAAGGAACAAGGCAAGAAGCCCCGCACTGTAGGCACCGATCAGCGAGATACAGGCCGCGGCAAAACGGATCAGATCGCGGCGCTCACCACGCTTCGTCGCGTCATCGGTGAGCATCGACACGGTCCCCAGAAGGGGCAGACTGCAGGCCTCCCGCAAGGCGCGCGAATCGAAGAATACCGGCCGAACCTGACTGGCCGCAAAGGTCACAGCAACCCCGGCGCCAAGAGCGAGAAGCAGGGTCAGCGGCAGGAAGATGGTGCGGTTCGGTGCGACCGGTTTCGGCGAAACACGCGGCGGGTCGATCAGTCGAAAATCGACGCCGACGCTGTTGTTGATCTCGCTACCCATGTTGGCCGATTCACGGCGTTGAACCAGTTGCTCGTAGTTCTTCTTGTTGATCTCGTAGTCCCGGTTGAGCTGGGCAAACTCGGCCTCGATCTGCGGCATCATCTTGACCGCCTCTTGCATGCGGTCGTAACGCTCCTGATACTCGGCGACACGGGTCTGCAGGGCGGCGATGTTCGCTTCGGCCTCGGATACGGAGATGGCCAGTTGCTGGTGCACCGGATTGGTCGACATCGACGACGAGGGGTTCGCGGCTGCCGCCAGCCGCCGGGCCTTGACCTCTTCCCGCTTCTGCTCTTCGAGGTCCTTGATCAGGCGACGGGCACTGCGCACATCCGGATGCTTTTCCGTGAACCGCTGCAGCATGGCGTCGAGATTGCGCTGCATGGCGTCGAGTCGGCTGTCGATCTCCGGGATCGATACGCCCGAGACGCTTTCTTCCCGCGGCGGCGCGGACAGGAGTGACGGCTCCTCGCCGAGGATATGGCGCTTGAGCGCCTCATGCGACTGCTCGGCCTCGCGCAAGGCGAGCTTGCTCTGTTCGAGAAGGGCGCCGGTTTCGCTCATCTGAGTGAAGTGGTCCTTGCCCTCGACACTCTGGGTTGCCAGGTTGCGCAATTTGAACTCCTTCAGCCTGGCCTCCGCCTCTTCGAGCTTCTTCTCGTAGGTGGTGATCTGTTCGTCGATGAATCTGCGCGCCGATTCCGAGTCCTTACGCGCGTCACCGAGGTTCGATTCGACAAAGATCGAAACCAGCGATTGCACCACCCGCTTGGCATGCTCGGGCTGCGTGTCGCGATAGTTGATGGTGTAGATATTGTCCCGCGAGGTATTGACGATCTTGAGCGACGACATCAACCTCTCCGCCAGAGCGTCGCGGTCCGCCTTCGACTCGACTCCGAGGTCGAGGTCCGCCATGCGGATCAGTTTTTCCACATTCGGCCGGGTGATCAAGGTGCGGCTCAGCATCATCACCTGTTGGTCGATATTGGGTTGCGTCACCAGCCCGGACATCAACGGCCGCAGGATAGACTGGGTATCGACAAAGATCCGCGCCGAAGCCTCGTATTTGTCAGGTATCGCCAGCACCGCCGCCACACTTGCCAGAGCAACGATCCAGGCGACGATGATCCCCAGCCAACGACGCTTCCACATGCCGCGCAATATCGTTGTCGCTTGTCGAAGCAGTTCATCCATCGGATTCAGACTCTATCGGTATGGGTTTGAGGAGGCTCTGCGCGATGACGAAAGTCACCAACCGCGGAGGGACAATGGCCAGGCAGAACGCGGACACTCGGCAATGATCAGAACCAGCTCTGAGGAATAATCAGCACATCGCCAGGTTTGACATCGACGTTGGCCGAAACATCGCCGCGGCGGATCAGATCGTTGAGGCGAACGCTGTACTGCTTGTTGTCTTCGGAAGCACGCAGCAGCGTGGCGCCGTTGCCATCCGCAAAATCGGTCAAGCCACCGACTGCAATCATCACGTCAAGCAGCGTCATCTTCTGGCGATACGGGAGGGCCTGCGGCTTCGAGGCTTCCCCGACGACCCGAATCTGCTCGCTCTGGCTGCCGACGAAATTGGTCACCACAACCGTCACCACCGGATCGCGGATGAAAACGCCGAGTGCTTTCTCCATATCACGCGCCAGCATCGTCGGCGTCTTGCCCATCGCCGGCATGTCCTCGATCAAGGGACCGGCAATCATCCCGTCGGGACGCACGGGAACCGACAAGGAAAGCTCGGGGTTGCGCCAGACAATGATATTCACCGTGTCGCCCGGTCCGATGAGGTAACGATAATCCGGTGAAGCGGCGAGTTCCGGGGCTGGCGGAAAATCGGACGACGCGCAGCCAACCGCAAGAGCGCCGACGGCGCCCAACACAAGCCAGCGCAAGGCAGCGCCGACGACATGATGCAAGCGTGAAACCATGACCCTCTCCTTTATAGCCGCCGGCCTGGAAACGGAATGCGGCAAATCCCCAAGACATTGCGCTGACGGGTATCGTAAAGCGCGCCACAGTATAGTTGAATTGTCCCGGGC
>LBIU01000123.1 GCA_000987445.1 Candidatus Accumulibacter adiacens
GTCAGGAAGTCGGGGGCCGCCTGCAGGCCGCGTCGCGCGACCGCGGCGCTGAGTTCATCGAGAAAGCGCGGGCCGCCGATGGCGGTTTTGATGCCGACCGGCTTGCCGGTCACGGCGCGCAGGTGTTCGACGCGGTCGAGCAGTTGCTCGACGTTGCTGATGTCGGGGTGTCGGTTCGGACTCTGCGAGTCACGGCCCTCGGCAATGCCGCGAATGCGGGCGATCTCGGCGCTGACCTTGTTGCCGAGCAGGACGCCGCCCTTGCCGGGTTTCGCGCCCTGTGACAACTTGATTTCAAAAGCTCGTACCGTCTCGTGCGCGGCCAATGCACGCAGACGTTCGTCGGACAACTGGCCCTGCTCGTCGCGAACGCCGTATTTCGCCGTGCCCAGCTGGAAGATGAGGTCGCAGCCGCCGTCGAGGTGATACGGAGAGAGTCCGCCTTCGCCGGTATCCAGCCAGCAAGCGGCCGCTGCCGCGCCACGTGACAAGGCGCGCACCGCCGGCCGGGAAATGGCGCCAAAGCTCATGGCGCTGATATTGACCAGCGATTTGCCGGCGAATGGGGTCCGGCAATAGCCTTCGCCGATGAGCAGGGTCGGCGGTTCCTGCTGCTCGGCGTCGAGGACCGGGAATGGGGCATTGACGAAGATCAGCGCTCCGGGTTCATGGATCGGGTAGGTCGAGCCGAAGCCGATGATGCCGCCCTCGTTCTTGGCCATGCGGTACACCCAGCTGCGCGTGGCCCGGTCGAAGGGCTGTTCCTCGCGGTCGCCGAGGAAGAAGTACTGTCGGAAGTATTCGCCGAGGCTTTCGAAGACGTAGCGCAGGTGGCCGACCAGCGGAAAATTGCGCAACACGGCGTGCTTTTCCTGGCGCACGTCCTGCACGTAAAGGGTGATCAGTGTCCCGACGACAAGGAGAGCGAGCAGTGCTCCCAGGCTTACAAGCAGTAGGTCGAGCATTTGCGCTTCCCTTCAGTGCTAGAATCCGGCGGCTAAGCCTTTAGTCTACGGGAATGTCATGCTCATTGCAGCCTTGCTCGACGCCGAAATCGAGCGCAACGTCACTGCCGCCCTCAGCGAGGATGTCGGTAGCGGCGATCTTACCGCGCAACTTGTTCCGGACGGAGTGCGCAGTCGCGCCTCGGTCATTGCCCGCGAAAATGCCATCCTCTGCGGCCGTGACTGGTTCAGCCGTTGCTTCAGAAAGCTCGATGCGACGATCGATATCGTCTGGAAGGCGCAGGATGGCCAGCGCACCCACCCGGATCAGGTGCTCTGCGAGATCGAAGGACCTGCGCGGGCCTTGCTAACCGGCGAGCGCTGCGCGCTGAACTTCCTGCAGTTGCTGTCAGGGGTCGCGAGCAAGGCGCGACAGTACGCTGATCTGGTCAGCGGTACGCGGGCGCTGGTGGTCGATACGCGCAAGACGATTCCCGGCTTGCGTCTGGCACAGAAGTACGCGGTCAGCTGCGGCGGCGGCGGCAACCACCGCCTCGGTCTTTATGACGGAATTCTGATCAAGGAAAACCACATCCACGCCGCCGGCAGTATTGCCGCGGCGCTGGCCGCGGCCAGGCAGCTTGCCGGCGGGGTGGGCAAGGCCTGCCAGTTCGTCGAGATCGAAGTCGAGACGCTGGCCGAACTTCAGCAGGCACTGGCTGCCGGCGCGGAGATGATTCTCCTCGACAACCTGGGTCTGGATCAGCTCCGTGAAGCCGTCGCCCTGACCGCCGGTCGGGCAATTCTCGAAGCGTCGGGCAACGTCAGCCTCGACAGCGTGCGGGCCATCGCCGAGACGGGGGTCGATCGCATCTCGATTGGCGGCCTGACCAAGGATGTGCGCGCGCTCGATCTGTCGATGCGTTTTTCCGCGTGATGTGACAGGTGCCGAACGATTCCGGCGCGCAAGCCGGAATGCGCACGGCAAGTGAGAGGGGAAACGGTCATGCCAGCCATGACCGTCAAGGCTCTCGGCGGCGATTCGACGGGCGCGGGCCAATGCGTTATATAATCGGCGCCGGTTGATGTGACACAGGCGGGTACTGTCGTCTGTGCAGAAAGGGAAAGGGGTCTCCGATGCTGTTTGCGCTGTTTTACGTGGTGGCGATCGCGGTTCTGATCATGCACTTCACCGGATTCCTGGCGCGTCATAACCTCGAATGGCTGGTGCTGGTACTTGCCGCTGCCGTTTTTCCGGCGGTTATCTATCTCTGAAGGTAAACCTCATGCCGCTGCCACTTCCAGGTAAAGGCCGCTAGGGGGTGAGGGAGCTGCAAGTCTGCGGAAACAGCAAAGGGCGCCACTGGCGCCCTTTGCTGTTTCCGGCACCGGGCGATCAGTCCAAGTGTCGCTGTATGATCGCCGTCACCGCGTCGACGCTGACATCGATCACCTCGACCCGTTGCGGCAGGTCTTCGATGCCCTGCAGGCCCGCAGGCCGCTCGGGTCGGCGGCCCAGTGCTTCGACGATGGTTTCCTCGAACTTGGCCGGCAGGGCCGTCTCGAGTACGACCATCGGCATTTCCGGGCTGCGCAGTTCGCGAGCGACCTTGAGTCCGTCGGCGGTGTGCGTATCGATCATCAAGCCATATTTGTCGAAGGTGTCGCGGATCGTCGCCAGGCGGTCGGCATGGGTACTCCTGCCGGCGGCAAAGCCGAAGTCAGACAGCCGCGAGTAAAAGGAGGTCTTCGAGAGGTCGACGCTGCCGCCCGCATCAACCGCGCTCCACAGGTTGCGAATGACCTTGGGGTCGCGGCCAACGAGATCAAAGGCAAAGCGTTCGAAGTTCGAGGCCTTCGAAATGTCCATTGACGGACTCGATGTGGCGTGCGTTTCGGCGCTGGCACGCGGGCGATAAACGCCGCTGTGGAAAAACTCGTTGAGCACATCGTTCTCGTTGGTGGCGAGAACCAGACGACCAATCGGCAGACCCATCATGCGCGCGATGTGGCCGGCGCAGATGTTGCCGAAGTTGCCCGAGGGGACGGCAAACGCGACTTGCCGATCACTGCTGCCGGTGACGCCGCCGGTGGCCGCGAAATAGCCTTTGAAGTAATACACGATCTGTGCCGCGACCCGGGCCCAGTTGATCGAGTTGACCGCGCCGATCTTGTAGCGCGCCTTGAAGGCGTGATCATTGGACACGGCCTTGACGATATCCTGGGCGTCGTCGAAGCTGCCGCGCACGGCGATATTGTGGATGTTGTCATCGAGCAGCGAATACATCTGCGCGCGCTGGAAAGCGCTCATCCGCTGGTGCGGCGAGAGCATGAAGACGCGCAGCCTTTCCTTGCCGCGCATCGCATATTCGGCCGATGAGCCGGTGTCGCCCGAGGTCGCGCCGAGGATGTTGATCTCTTCGCCACGTCTGGCCAGAACGTATTCGAAAAGATTGCCGAGCAGCTGCATGGCCATGTCCTTGAAGGCCAGGGTTGGGCCATTGGACAGTTCGAGGATCGCCAGGCCCGCTTCGCCGCTTGCTTCGTCGGGCCGCTCCAGCCAGCGCAGGGGCGTGATTTCGGCGGCCTGCTCACGGTTGCGACCGTTGCCGTACACCTCTGCGGTGTAGGTCTTGGCGATCAGCGCCTGCAGATCAGCGGACGGGATATCATCGATGAATCGGGAGAGGACGGCGTACGCCAGATCGGCGTACGACAAGCCGCGCCATTGCTCGAGTTCGGCCTGGCTGACCTGGGGATACGATTCCGGGAGATAGAGGCCGCCGTCGGGTGCCAGGCCGGTGAGCAGAATCTCGGTGAAGCTCGGCGCCGCCGAGCGGTTGCCGCTGGAGAGAGTCTGGCCGCGAGTCGAGAGATAGCGCATGTTGAGGACCGTTAATGTGAAAGTCGCGTATGCGACTCACGAAGCTCCCTTCTCCCCTTGCGGGAGAAGGGTCTGGGGAAGAGGGGGAACGGTCATGACTTTCATGATCCGGGGCATCTCGACATGTCATGACCGCTAATGGGGATGCCGCTTTAACGCCGGCAAATGCGCATCTTATCACGCTCGACCTTGTCGCCTCGGCACGCGACGAGGGCCCTGGTGTGGCGCCGACGATCGGTCGAGCGTCTGCCGGTCAGCCGCGAACGACGCAGTTCTTGCCCGCGCGTTTGGCGGCATAGGTCGCCGCGTCGGCACGCAGAATCGTGTCGTCGACCGATTCGCTGGTCCGCTTGGCGACGACGCCGGCGCTGAAGGTGACCGCCAGCTCGCAGCCCGGCAGGGCGCTGGCGGCGAACTGACGCTGGAAGCGGGAAATCGCGGCGACCGCTTCGTCGAGTGCCGTCTCGGGAAGCAGCAGGATAAACTCTTCGCCGCCGAAACGGCACAGAATGTCCGACGGGCGCAATGCCGCGCGCAAGCTCTTGACCAGATGCACCAGCGCTTCGTCGCCCGCCTGGTGGCCCAGGGTGTCGTTCAGGTGCTTGAAGTTGTCGAGGTCAAGCAGGGCGATGGCCAGTTGACGACCATTGCGACGCGAGCGCGCCAGTTCGCGCTGATACGCTTCTTCAAAGCCGCGCCGATTGAGTGCGCCGGTCAGCGGGTCCGTGAATGCCGCCTGGCGGGCTTCGCTGAGGGCGTTTTCGAGTTCCGCGATACGGGCTTCGGCGACCAGCAGCTCGAGTGCGCTTCTTGCCGGCGCGGGAGGCTCGACGCGCCGGATGTGCGGGTGATGGACGCGGCCGTTGGCCGTTGGCAGCGGTCCGTGCGCGAGCACCGACAGCGGCATGTGGACGAGATCCGGCAGCCGCTGCGGCCGACGCCAGGCGTGCCGGGACGACTGTAGCGGGGAAGACTGGTCGTGCTTGAACATCTTGTTGCCTCCGTCTGGGGGCCGCTGCGTGCCGGCCATAGGTCCAGATACGGATACGCCTCGCGGATCTTGAGACTTATTTCTCAGATACCTCGCAATAAATTGTTTGCTAACGATAAATTGATCACGGTCAGCTCTCGTCCTGGGCCCGGCTGCTGGCCAGGGAACGGAGCAGGGCGATCACGAAGGAAAGCGCTGCGAGCGCCGCAAGCCACAAGCCGTCGTTCATGCCGAGCGCCAGCAGGACGCCGCCGAGGAGAAAGAGGGCCGCGCGCAAGGTGCCGCCGCGACCCAGTTCGGCCCGCATCTGCTCGCGCGCCGGCGTGCGCCTGCCGGGGCGGAACCAGACCGGCAGCAGTTCCGAGAGGGCGCCGCTGACCAGCGGCAGCAGGAAGGCGACGATCAACGCCGGAACCGCGTCACGGCCGTCGCCAACGGCAAGGCCATGCGCGCCGCCGAAGATCAGCAGCAGCGCAAAGCCGAGCAGGGCCGCGAACAGCGTCGCCGCCGCACCGTCTGCGCTCAGCGCGCGCCAGCCGTGACGAGCCAGGCAGGCGCGCCCGATCTGCAGCGTGACGACCAGCAATACGAGCGCTCCAGCCAGCGCCAGCGGTGGCCAGAAGGCGGCGCCGAGGGCAACGGCCAACACTGCGCTGGCGGCGAAGGGCAGTTGCCGCCGCAGCCGTTGGGCGGCGTCGGGATCCGGTGTTCGCAGCGCCGTCGGCAGGAGGACCTGCAAGCTTCCCAGTGCGGTCAAGCCGACGAAACCCAGGGTGTTCAGATGCAGGTGCAGCAGGCGCAGTTGCGGTCGCAACTGCGGCCACCAACTCATCGCCGGGATCAGCAGCAGCGCGGCTGCCAGGAAGACGATGGCCAGCAGATACCACTGCCAGCCGGGATGTGGACTGCCCAGCGTTGCTCCGGCACGCCGGATCAACCAGCCGGCAAAGAGCAGCGTCATGAGCAGAGTGCTGGCGGCCGCGGCGTGCAAAGCACTTTCCGACAGCGTTCCCCGGAAGGCGAGAAAGGTCGCCACGCCGGCCAATTGCAGCGGCAAGGGCAACAGCAGAACGCTGCGCGGGGCACCGCGGCTGCGCGTCAGGACCGGAACGAAATGGCTGATGGCGGCAAAGATCAGCGGCACGATGCCGACGGTGAACACCAGGTGTGCGGCTGCGGCGAGCGAGGTGCCGCCGGAATGCAGCAGCACCAGCGCGGCAAGAAAAACCGCGATGGCAGAAAAGCCCTGGTAGATCAGCACCGTTTCACACCCTCGTCGGTTCCTTCTGCGCCGACAAGCTGCCGCGCGGAGCCCGGCTGCGGCCGCGTGCCGTCAAGCCATTCTGGTGAAGTCGATGACGATGGCACCGGCTTCGCGCTGCACGTACCTGATTTGCAGCGCATCGCCGAAGCGGGCCTGCAGCTGTGCCAGTAGCGGCAGCGGATCGTGGTCGTTGCAGAAGCGCATCGTTTCGCCGGCAAGCAAGGCATCGAGTGCGCCAAAAATTGCCGCATGGCGAAAACGCTTGGCGACGCCGCGTGCATCGAAGGGATAAATGGCTTCCTGGGTGGGCTGGTCGCAGGCATGCATGGCGGTCTCCGTGAGCAACAAGGTGATTGGGAGAGCGGATCTTCCGACAGCGGCCCTGGGCTGTCTTTGATATGGGCCGGCAATTCCCCTGTGGCACAGGAGCGAGGCGCAAGCGGGGAGGGGCCGAATACGGAAGGCGAGTCCGGCTCTCTCAAGACCCTGGCCAGCGAGTGCTCGCCGGCTGCGAGCGCTGGTTATCGCGGATAATGGGTCGCATGCGCCGCTATCTCAAGAAACATCTTCCCGATCAGGAAACCATCCGCAGCAACCCCTGGCTGCGTCCGTTCCAGTCGTCCTTGCTGCATCCGCGGCTGTGGCACCTGAATCGCCACTCGGCTGCCGGGGCAGTGGCCACTGGCCTGTTCTGCGGATTGATTCCCGGGCCGCTGCAAATGATCGGCGCGGCGTTCGCCGCGGTGAAGTTTCGCATCAACCTGCCGCTGGCCCTTCTGGTCACCCTGTACACCAATCCCTTCACCATCGTGCCGCTGTATCTCGTGGCCTATCAGCTGGGGCGGCTGTTGACCGGCGACAGCGCGGGTTTCGTCGCCCCGCCGGAGTTCAGTATCACCGCCTTTGCCGCCTGGACCGAGGCCATGCAGGGATGGATGCTGGTCGTCGCCAAGCCACTGGGCCTGGGCCTGCTGGCGCTGGCCAGCGCACTTTCTGTCTGCGGCTACCTGCTCACGCGGGCGCTTTGGCGGCTATATCTGATCAAGGCCTGGCGTCGTCGCCACCGCACGGGCTGAATGCCGGTCGCTCGCGGCAAAGCCTTGCCTGATTGCCTGCGGCGACGGATACTCGGTCCCTGTTGTCGTCAACCGCTGCCAATCAATGTGAAAGTCGCCCATGCAACTCACCAAGCTCGGCTAGTGGCGACAAGCCGTATCAGAGAATGCGTAAGGAGATCCTGATGGTGAAGACGTCGAAAGCCCGCTTTTGCTGGGAAGACCCGCTGCTTCTCGAGGCGCAGCTTAGCGAGGATGAGCGCCTGCTGCGCGATGCCGCGCGTGACTACTGTCAGGGCCGCTTGCTGCCGCGCGTGCAGGATGCGTTTCGCCATGAGCGCA
>LBIU01000124.1 GCA_000987445.1 Candidatus Accumulibacter adiacens
GTCCTCGGCAACCTGGTGGGTGGCCTGGCCTTCGTCGGCCTGACCCTCTACTCGACGCATGTGCGCACGGCACCGAAGCGCAATGCCGACTACGCCGGCAGCCTGCACACCGGCGCCAAGCACAAGGCTGCCTGAGCACCAAGCGGAAAGCGGGTCTCGCCGGCTCCTGTCGGGCGCGGCGAGACCCGCGACGCACGCACAATGCCCAGCAAGCTCACTCTCTCCGTCGGTCAGTACTCCGACCAGGGCCGCAAGGAAATCAATCAGGATTTTCATGGGCTGTGCATCCCCGATGAACCACAGCTGAGTTCCAAGGGAGTTGCCATCGCGCTGGCCGACGGAATCAGCAGCAGCGAGGTCGGCCACATTGCCAGCGAGTCGGCGATCAGGAGTTTTCTCGACGACTACTACTGCACCTCGGAGGCCTGGTCGGTCAAATCGTCGGCGCAGCGCGTGTTGACCGCAGCGAACTCCTGGCTGTATGCGCAGAGCCGGCACAGCCAGTACCGCTACGACATGGACCGCGGATATGTGTGTACCCTCAGCGCCCTGATCCTGAAGTCCAACACCGCCCATGTCTTCCACATCGGTGACAGCCGTGTTTATCGGCTCCGCGACGGCAGCCTGGAGCAACTCACCCACGATCATCGGCTCGTCGTTTCCGCGGATCAGAGCTACCTCAGCCGCGCTCTCGGCATCAGTCCGCAACTCGAAATCGACTATCTGGCCTTGCCGGTCGAGGAAGGCGACCTGTTCATCCTGGCGACCGACGGCGTCTACGAGTTCGCCGCAGCGCCGTTCATCATCGAAGCCATCAAGGAAGCCGGCGACGATCTCGATACCGCCGCCAGACGCATGGCCGAGGAAGCCTACGCGCGCGGCAGCAAGGACAATCTGACGGCGCAGATCGTGCGCGTCGAACACCTGCCCCCCCAGCAGGCGGCCACCGAGCTCTACCAGCAGTGGGCGGAACTGCCACCTGCGCCGGTTCTGGAAGCACGGATGATCTTCGATGGCTACCGGATCATCCGCGAGGTGCACGGCAGCAGCCGCAGCCACGTCTACCTGGCCGAGGATGTCGACAGCGGCGCGCTGGTCATCGTCAAGACGCCTTCCATCGACCTTCGCGACGACCCCGCCTATCTGGAGCGATTCATTCTCGAAGAGTGGATCGCGCGACGGATCAATAGCGCGCACGTCCTGAAGCCCTGCCCGCAGACGCGCAGACGCCACTATCTATACGTGGTGACCGAATACATCGACGGGCAGACCCTGGCGCAGTGGATGGTCGACAATCCCGCGCCGGAAGTGGAGACGGTGCGCACCATTGTCGAGCAGGTCGCCAAAGGCCTGCTCGCCTTCCATCGCATGGAAATGCTGCATCAGGATCTGCGGCCAAACAACATCATGATCGACGCCGCCGGTACGGTAAAGATCATCGATTTTGGCGCCGCGCGCGTCTCCGGACTCGCCGAATCGGGAACGGCGAACCTGCAGCCGCACATTCTCGGGACGGTGCAATACACCGCGCCCGAATACTTCCTCGGCGAGCCGGGCCTGCCCTGCTCCGATCTGTTCTCGCTCGGGGTCATCACCTACCAGATGCTCTGCGGGCGACTGCCCTACGGGGCAGAGGTCGCCAAATCAAGGACCAGAGCGGCGCAAAGAAAGCTGCACTACCAATCGGTACTCGACGAACAGCGCGATATCCCGGCCTGGATCGACGCCGCCCTGGCCAAAGCCGTCCACCCCGACCCCAACCAGCGCTACGCGGAACTGTCCGAGTTCACCCACGACCTCCGCCACCCCAACCCGACCCTGCTCAGGGAACGGCCGCCGCCACTCATCGAGCGCAACCCGCTGCGCTTTTGGCAGGGCCTTTCTTTCGTGTTGACGATGATCGTTCTCGTATTGCTGAGCAGCCATACGCTCGTAAAATAGGCCCGGCGACAAATCAGGCTCGTTCCTCAGGCTCTCGGCCCGCACACATGAACATCACCGCATTTCAGGCGCTGGCCTGCCCGCTCGACGGCGAAGCTCTGCAGCGCGAGGGCTCGACCTGGCGTTGCCAGGCCGGGCATAGCTTCGACATCGCCAGTCAGGGGTACGCCCACTTGCTGCCGGTGCAACACAAGCGCTCGCGCGACCCCGGCGATAGCAGGGAAATGGTGGCCGCCCGCCGGCGCTTCCTCAATGGCGGCTTCTACCAGCCGATTGCGGCTGCGGTCAGCGAGGCTGCACTGGCGGATCTGCCCGCTGCGCAAGCGGCCAGTTGCCTCGATGCCGGCTGTGGGGAGGGTTACTACCTGCGCCAGCTGGCGGCGACGGTAGCGGCGCGGAACGGACAGGCGCTGGCCCTGCTCGGACTGGACATTTCCAAGTGGGCGATCCTGTCGGCAGCGAAGCAGGAGCCACGACCTAACTGGGTCGTCGGCAGCAACGCCCGCCTGCCGGTCCAGACGCGCACGATCGATCGGCTGCTGTGCCTGTTCGGCTTCCCCGTCCATGCCGAATTCGCCCGTGTACTCAAACCGCACGGCCAGTTGCTGCAGGTCGATGCCGGGCCGGATCACCTGCGCGAACTGCGCGAGATCATCTACCCCACCCTGAAGCCGGAACCCAGGCTCGACCAGCAGGCGCCGCCGGGGTTTACCGGGCTAGCGAGCGAAAGCCTGCGCTACACGCTGGACCTCGCCGGCCAGGAGACGATCGCCGACCTGCTGGCGATGACCCCGCACCTCTACCGGGCCAGCGCCGAGCGCCGTGCGCTGGCAGCGCAGCTGACGACGCTTTCAGTCACGGTGGACGTGCGCCTGACGCGGTTTGGCATCAGGAAACAGAATTGAGAAACGTGCTCGCGCGCCCACCGCGGCGATGGCTGGCCGACTTTCGTCAGCGTGATTGTGGATTCGTACGGCGGACGAGTTCACTCGTCGAGCCATTTCTCCGTGCATGGATGGCGCTCTTGCCAGGATCAGCATGGCCCGTGCGCGGTCAGACAGCCGCCGTGGAACACAACGGGGAAGGATTGCGACGCTCCGTGGTGCGCACAATCCTTCCCCGACCTTGCACTGATGCTCAGCGACTCTTCAAATACTTGAGCATGGTATCGGCATCGGACACTTCGAAGGGGTCGGTCGGGCAGTTGTCGGCGAAGCCTTTTTCAGAAAACAGGCGCTTGATTTCACCGTCTTCGACATACATCGAGTAGCGCCAGCTGCGCTGGCCGAAGCCCAGATTGTGCTTGTCGACCAGCATTCCCATCTTGCGGGTGAACTCGCCATTGCCATCCGGGAGCAGGAAGACATTCTTGGCATTCTGGCTCTTGCCCCACTGGTACATAACGAAGGCGTCATTGACCGATATGCAGACGATGGCATCGACGCCCTGCGCCTTGAACTCGTC
>LBIU01000125.1 GCA_000987445.1 Candidatus Accumulibacter adiacens
GGCCTCCGCAGCGGCCGCCTCGCGAGACGATTTCGACCGTCAGCAGGCCGACGAGCGCACGGCGGCGAGAAACCTGTTCGCCGTCAAGCAGACGCCTCGGTCACGCACCTCGCTGTGGTTCTTTCTCGGACTGGTCGGTGTGGCCACGATGGCGATTGGCGGCTACTTCTGGTGGCAATTGCAGTCGATTCCGGGTGGTACGCTGGCGGTACCGACGACCGTCGTTCGGCCGCCGGCCTATCCCGTGCCAGCAAGCCAGCCAAGCCAACTCGCGCAGTTGCCGCCGAGCACGCCGCCGGTCGCGCCGGAGGCGGCCGCAGAAAGTCGTGGCGAGTCGCTGGCGGCACCACCCGCAGGCACGTCCGCGCCAGAAACGCCTGCCCGGTCGGCGCCGGCAAGCCGAGCAGCAGACCCGTCCGCCGCCTCGTCAACGTCGGCAAGGCGTGCCCCCAGCGCTGACGCAGGTCGTCCGCGAGCAGCCGCGGCCGGGGTCTTCCAGCGCAGCAGCAGCCGCAAGCAGCTGGCGCAGACCCTCGACAAGGCCTACGACGCCTGGCTCGCTGGCCGACTGGACGAGGCGCGACGGGGCTACGAACAGGTTCTGCGCAGCGATCCGCGGAGTGCCGACGCGCTGCTCGGGCTGGCGGTCATCGCCAGCCAGCAGGGGCAACTCGAGCGCGCGCAGGCGCTCTATCTGCAGGTTCTCGAGTCCGACCCGGGCAATGTGACTGCCCAGGCGGCGCTGATCAACATGCGCGGGCAGAGCAGCGCCGCTCAGTCCGAGAGCCGTCTGAAGACCTTGATCGCCAGGCAGCCGGACTCGGCGGCTCTGTTCTTCGCGCTCGGTAACCTCTATGCCGGGCAGAGCCGCTGGAGCGAGGCGCAAGAAGCTTATTTTCAGGCCTATTCCCTGGATCCGGGAAACGCCGACCATGTTTTCAACGTCGCCGTCAGTCTCGACCACCTGCGCCAGAAGAAGCTGGCCGCGCAGTACTATCAGATGGCCTTGACAGCCGCCGAAATCTCGCCCAGTGCTTTCGACAAGCAAGCGGCCGCACAGCGTATCTTTGACCTGCAGCAATGATGCTCATCGTCTGCGGCGAACGTCGCCGCTGAACTGCTTGCCCACTCGCTCATGAACGCTCCCGCCGCGCCCGTCCAGCCAGCCCATTCCCGGCCGCTTGGTCAGATCCTGCTCGGCAAGGGCATTCTCAGCGAAGACCAGCTGCGCATCGCCCTGCTCGAGCAGATGAAGAACAACCGGCCGATCGGCAAGCTTCTGGTGTCGCTCGGCTTTGTCTCCGAGGCGACGCTGCGCGATGCGCTGTCGGAGAGCCTCGGCAAGCAGAGCGTCGATCTGTCGAACGCGATCATCGACCCGTCGGCGCTGAAATATGTGCCGCGCGATCTCGCCAAGCGCCATCACCTGTTGCCGCTCGACTACGATGCCGAGAACCTGCGCTTGACGATCGCCATTGCCGACAGCAACGACATCGTCGCCCTGGATCGAATACGGACGCTGGCCAGCGATGAGATCGAGATCGACACCCTGCTCGCCGGCGAGACGGAAATCGACCGCGCCATCGACCAGTACTACGGTCACGAGTTGTCGATCGACGG
>LBIU01000822.1 GCA_000987445.1 Candidatus Accumulibacter adiacens
GAGTTCGAGAACAGTCGCGCCAATCCGCTCACCGGCGAGATGATGTTCAACTACTGGGGCTACAGCACGGTCGGCTTCTTCGCGCCCAAGGCCGGTTTCGCCGCCACCGGCCCCTTCGGCATGGAGGTGGATGAGCTCAAGAACCTGATCAAGGAATTGCACCGCAACGGCATCGAAGTGATGCTCGACGTGGTTTTCAACCACACCGCCGAAGGCAACGAGAACGGTCCGACGCTCTCCTTCAGGGGAATCGACAACCAGACCTTCTACATGCTGACCCCGGAAGGCTACTACTACAACTTCAGCGGCTGCGGCAACACCCTCAACTGCAACAGCCCGGTGGTGCGCAACATGGTCCTCGACAGCCTGCGCTACTGGGCGGCCGAATACCACGTCGACGGATTCCGCTTCGATCTGGCCTCGATCCTTGGCCGCGCGCCGAGCGGCGCCCCCCTGCCCAACCCGCCCCTGCTCGAAAGCCTGGCCTTCGACCCGGTGCTCGCCAAGTGCAAGCTGATCGCCGAAGCCTGGGACGCCGGAGGCCTCTATCAGGTCGGCTCCTTCCCGGCCTACGGACGCTGGGCGGAGTGGAACGGCAAGTACCGCGACGACATCCGCCGCTTCCTGAAGGGCGACGACGGCATGGTGCCGGTGATGGCCGAGCGCATCCAGGGCTCGCCGGACCTCTATGGCTGGAACGAACGCGGTCCGACGGCATCGATCAACTTCATTACCTGCCACGACGGCTTCACGCTCTACGATCTCTTCGCCTACAACGACAAGCACAACGAAGCCAACGGCGAAGAGAATCGCGACGGCGGCAACGACAACCACAGCTGGAATTGTGGCGTCGAAGGCGAAACCGACGATGCGCAGGTCATCGCCTTGCGTCAGCGCATGATCAGGAATGCCCTGGCCATCCTGCTGGTCAGCCACGGCATCCCGATGATCCTGATGGGCGACGAACTGGGCCGCACGCAGCGCGGCAACAACAACACCTATTGCCATGACAACGACCTGAACTGGCTCGACTGGACGCTGCGCGAGCGCAACGACGACCTGTTCCACTTCACGCGCAAGATGATCGCCTTGCGCCATGCACACCCGCTTCTGCGCACCGGCGAGTTTTTCGGCACCCGCCGCTCGCCGGCCGATATCATCTGGCACGGGACGCAGGCATGGAAAGCCGACTGGTCGTCGGATTCGCGCGCCCTGGCCTTCATGCTCCGCGAACGTCAGGCCGGACAAGGAGGAAATGCCACGCCCGTGCTGTACATGGCGATCAACAGTTTCTGGGACGCCCTACCCTTCGAGCTGCCCGAACTGCCCGCCGACTATCACTGGCACCTGTTCGCCAATACCAGCTTGCCGGCCCCCAACGACATCCAGGAGCCCGGCCAGGAGATCCCTCTGCAGGAGAATCTGCAAAGCTTCCTGGTGGGCGGCCGCGCGGTGGTGATCCTCATCGGGCGCCCGCGCCCACCCGCCTGACCCACAAACCAATCCTTGGAGACAACAACAATGAGCTTAAGCA
>LBIU01000126.1 GCA_000987445.1 Candidatus Accumulibacter adiacens
CTGCTCGACGCCGATTCCGTTGCTGTGGGCATTGTGGCGGTGATCATCGGTCTGATGTTCTTCATGGAAGGGGTCAAGATCGGCTTGATGCCCCTCGCCGAGAACGTCGGCTTCCAGATGCCGGGCAAGACGCACCCGGCGGTCCTGCTCTCTTTCAGCCTGCTGCTGGGCGCTGCTGCGACCTTCGCCGAACCGGCCATCGGGGCGTTGCAGGCAGCGGCCAGCTCCATTTCTCCCGAGCGTGCCCCGTGGCTCCGGCAACTGCTCGGCCCCTATGTCAACTGGCTGGTTCTCGCCGTCGCTGGCGGCGTCGGTTTGGCGGTGAGCATTGGCATGCTGCGCACGATGTTCGGCTGGAAACTCAAGGCGCTGGTCCTGCTGATCATGCCGCCGACGCTTGCGCTGACCGCCTGGTGCGCCCAGCAGCCGGAACTGGCGTCGATCATCGGCCTGGCCTGGGATTGCGGCGCAGTGACCACCGGTCCGGTCACCGTGCCCCTGGTGCTGGCGGTGGGGGTCGGTGTGGCGGCTTCGACGGGGCGCAGCGATAACCCCTTGTCGGGTTTCGGCATCGTCACCCTGGCGTCGATTTTCCCGATTCTTGCCGTGCTCAGTACGGCGATCTATTTGACCAGCCAGGGTTCCGGGGCGATGCTGCCCATTCTTCCCCCGGCGGTTGACGGCTGGTACAACCAGACGCCTTTTGCCGAGACGATCGGCGCCTTGCGCGCCATCGTGCCGCTGGTCCTGTTGCTGGTGCTGGTTCAGACGCGTCTGCTGGGTCAGAAGATTCGTCATCGCAACATCTTCGTCTATGGCATCGGGATGGCCGTGGCCGGCATGTTGCTCTTCAATCTCGGTTTGACCGAGGGCCTGGTGGCTCTCGGCGAGCAAGCCGGCAACAATGTCCCCTGGGCGTTTTCGGACAACCGGGAAACCGGAGCGCCGCCCCTTTATCCTTTCGCCCTGGGCATTGGCTTGACTCTGGCTTTCGCGTTCGCCATCGGCTTCGGCGCCACCGTCGCCGAGCCGGCGTTGAACGCCATGGGCATGACGGTCGAGAACCTCACCGACGGAGCCTTCCGCAAACGCATGCTGATTCATGCCGTTGCCGCCGGTGTGGGTGTCGGTGCGGCGCTGGGGGTGGCCCGAATCCTGTTCCATCTGCCGGCGTGGGTGCTGCTGCTCGGCGGTTACACGATTGCCCTGGCATTGACCGTCATTTCCCGCGAAGAGATCGTCAATCTCGCCTGGGACAGTGCCGGCGTGACCACGGGTCCGGTGACCGTGCCGCTGCTGCTGTCGCTGGGCATCGGTCTGGGCGAAGTGGTCGGGGCAGCCGAAGGTTTCGGCATTCTCGCGATGTGTTCGGTTGGCCCGATCATTTCGGTGTTGGGCACCGGCCTGTGGATCGACATGAAGACGCGTCGACGCAAGAGAAGGAGCAAGAAAGCATGAGCAAGAAGAATGAACTGATCGTCCTGACGGATGTGATGCTGATCACTGTCGTCGTTCAGCGCGGTGTTGCCGACCAGGTGGTCCAGGTCGCGGTTGAAGCGGGCGCGCAGGGGGCGACCGTTTTCCATGCGCACGGTACCGGCGTTCGCCAGAAGCACCTCGGCATCCTCGGCCTGACGGTCAATACCGAAAAGGAAATCCTCTATATCGTGGTGCCGTCGGAGCAGGCGGACACGATGTTTGAACGCATCTTCGTCTCGGCAAAGATGGACACGCCGGGCATGGGCATCCTGTGGATGACCCGGCTCGAGAAGATGTCCACCTATGTACCGCATGATGTGGCGGCCCGCTTTGGCGTACACGCGGAGCGCGCGGCAGGATGAGCGTCCTGGCGCACATCGGCTACGGCGTCGAGAAGAAGCTGATCACGGCGATTGTCGTCAGCGGCCAGGGCATGAAGCTGATGAAACTTGTCGAGAACGAGCCTGGCGTGCTGTCGGTCACCCATCACCATGCGCGCGGCACGGGGCGGCGGCAGCCCGGCGCGCTTCTGTGGCGTGAGCAGGACGTGCTGATGGTGCTCGTCGAAGCACCCCAGGCCGACGACGTCTTCGCGCAGCTCTTCCTGGCCGGCGAGCTCGGCGAGCCGCGCCAAGGCATCATTTTCATGGAAGCCGTATGCCGTGGCCACCCGATGATGCCGTTCGACGTTTGACGTTTGACGTTTCGGAGCGGTTCGCGGCTCGCGATTGCGCAGGGCACGCGGGGAGAGTAGCCGGCGTAGCTTGCACTTGCGGCAGCATCCTTACTCGCTCGCCGCCAGAAAGCAGCGCTGCTCCAGACATTCGCGCAGGTCGCCTCGGGCCGAGAAGGGCCGCTCTGGAGGAAGAGCCTGTGCCGCCCGGCGCTGCGCTCTGAAGGCGCTTGCCGGCTTCCGCAAGCCGCGGCCTGTTTGCTACTATCGGTCTGGCTTGAGCCTCGGCCCTGCCATGCTGACAGGCAAATCCTGGCTGACGGGCTCTGTTGTCACCACCTCTCTCGACGGGACTTTACATGCCTTCATTTGATTTTTCTTCAGAAGCCGATATGGCGGCTCTGCACAACGCGGTAGATGTCACCAAGCGAGCTATCGACAATCGCTACGACTTCAAGGCGACCAGTGCCAAAGTCGAACTGAACGAGAAGGACAAGCTGATCACCCTGCACGGCGATTCTGATTTCCAGCTCGGCCAGATCAAGGATCTGCTCTTTCCAGCCATGGAAAAGAAGGAGAAGGAGAGCACCAAGCGGCTGGATGCCCAAGCAGTGCAACAGGTCTCCGGCAACAAGGTCAAGCAGGAGCTGAAGATCAAGATCGGCATCGAATCCGAGCTGGCGAAGACGATTGTCAAGCTGATCAAGGATTCCAAACTCAAAGTGCAGGCGTCGATTCAGGGCGATGCCGTGCGCGTCAGCGGTGCCAAACGCGACGAACTGCAGGCATGCATCGCGATGGTGACCAAGGCGATCACCGATTTCCCGATCAAGTACGGCAATTTTCGCGACTGATTGGCCATTTCCCCGATCGCCGACACCTTGCGCAGCTCCGCTGCGGCGGCTGTCCGGGGGGCTGTTCGCCAGGCGCCGCGGCAACGCTGAACTTTGCTTGTCCGCCGCGGCGAATCCCTTCAGCAGCGCATTCTTGCCGCAGCTCGAACCCCTGTTGTGCTACCCTAGTTGGTTATCGTTCGCACAAGAAGCGCGCTGTTGGGCGTTTTGAGGCCGCGGACAGCCGATGCTCTTGTGTTGCGAGTCCAGATCTTGAAAGCTCCCCCGATTCGTCTGCCGCGGTCATGCCTTT
>LBIU01000127.1 GCA_000987445.1 Candidatus Accumulibacter adiacens
AGGGTGAGGATCGCGCAGCTTGCGGTCAGCACCGGCGCTCGCCATGACTTGCGCTGACCCTGGCGGCTGGCGAGGGCATGTATTGAGATGCCCAAGGCAAACCACGGGATGTAGTTCAAGATCAGGAGTCTGGAGAGCATCCATGACAGCTCCACGCCGAATTCCGATGCCAGCACGAAGTAAGTCAGTCGCACGAGCAGAAGGCCAAGCAGGAAGTAATGGATCCTGTCCAGCTGCTTCAGCCAGAACAGGCCGAGCATCCCGCAGTAGAACAGCAGTTCGACTTCAAGCGTCCAATAGACGCCGTCAACGTGAGCAATGAAGAACAGCCCATGGATCATGATCAGGTTGCCAAGGGCCGTGCCCAGGTCGACCAGCATTCCGGGCAAGCCCAGCAGATGAGTCAGCAGGAAGGTCAGTATGATGGCTACCCAATAGGCGGGAAACAAGCGACTAAACCGCGAGACGACGAAGTCCATCGGTTTCGACGTCTTTTCCAGTGTCATGAAGATGACGAAGCCGCTGATGATGAAGAAAAGGTTGACGCCGTAGTGGCCATCGGGAAAGGAAAGTGTTGGTGGAGAAGCGGCGGTGAAGAGCTCCGTGAACCGCGTCGTGTAATGGAACAGCACCACCGCCAATGCCGCCACCCCGCGCAAGGCGTCGATCTCGACGAGTCGGCCGCCGCGACGATTTTGCGCCAAGTTGGCTGGTGGGGAAGATGGATTGGTGGAGATCGTCATCGAGTCTTTCCTATCGGTCATGCGCTTTCTGCCATTGCATGAGGAGACGCGGCTTCTTCTCGGAACGCTGTTCGAGAAACCTGATCGCCCGTTCTTGTCGCCCGTCAGCGGTCTTTAGTGCCTCATCGCCCAGGTCAGCAACGCTTTGTTCAGGCGCCGGAAGACAAAGTGCCTCGCCGACCGACAGAGTCTTCCGCAATACGCGAGCCAATCCCTGAGGGTCGGATCATGTCGTCGGGAAATGTCGACCAGGCTCAGCCTGGTCCGATTTGGCTAGCTCGGTCTGCGTCTCGTTGC
>LBIU01000128.1 GCA_000987445.1 Candidatus Accumulibacter adiacens
GTGGGTTTCGGAAGTGGCGCCGTTGTAGAAGACCAGCCAGCGGCCGGTCGTCTTCTGGTACAGCGCGGCGACGCCCTCGCCGCCGGCACGGGCGATGTTCTCGGCCATTTCGACGAAGCCGGCGATGCTCTCGGCGACGTTGACCGGCGCCGTTGGCGCGAGCTGGAAGCCATGCGTCAGCAGGGTCACGCTGCTGAACGGCTGCGACGCGTCGCGGTAGGCTTCGGTCTTGAAGACACGCCAATCGCGAGCAATCACCGTGCCCGACGGCGACACCACCTCGACGCCCCAGAAATACTGCTGACCGGCGGTCAGCTTGAGTTCCTCGGCCAGGGTCTTGACGAACAGCGCCGACCCTTGCGCGTCGACGCTGCTCGCGGCGAGCAGATCGGACGAGAAGATGCGGTCGGCGTTCAGGTCCGGCGTCCCGAGGTCGGTCGGGAAGAGGCCGTCGCTGCCGCGATAGGTACTGACGTAGAGCCGGCTCCTGGCGTTCTCGAAACCCTTCACCAGCCACGAGAAGCTCGGAGTCAGCTCGCTGCTGAGCTTGCCGGGCGCCAGCAGTTCGAGCGAGGCGCCGCCCTGCGCGACCAGGCCGTTGGCCTGCCCGCCGACGCCGATCGGGCCGCTGGCCTCCTCGCCCGCCGGGACACCAAAAACGGGGTCTCTGCGGAAACTGCCCGGATCGATGATCTTGAAGTTCGAGCGCACGTTGATCGACGGCGCCAGGTCGTCGATCGGCTTGCGGTCGAGTCGATCGGCGAAATCCGGGTTGTTGACCGCGGCGATCATCGCCTGCACGTCGAATCCCATCACCACCCGCTGCCCGCGGTAGGCGGCGTAGAGGGTATCGCCGTCCGGCGACAGGACCAGGTTGTCGGGCCAGGACATCGGCACCGGGCGCGTCGCTGCCACCAGCGTCGGCGTCGGCCCCAGCGGGTCGCGGATGATGCCGACGTTGCCTCCGGCCGGATGGAAGGGGTCGTAGTTCGGGTCGTGCGACGGATTGCCCTGATAGAAAACGTTGAAGCCGGACACGAAGGCGTAGTCAGCGTTCTTCGAGAGCACCACGGCGATGGCGTTATTGACGTCGAAATAGTCGGTGGGCGACCCCAGATGCATGCCGACGACGGTCTGCGTGTAGCTGCCGACGTCGCCCTTGACGATCACCACGCCCTTGGCGTCCGACAGGCGGTTGGTGTACAGCATCACGTTGGCGTCGTTGGTGGCCGTCACTCCGTACGGTTCGGCGCCGGCCGGCAGCACTTCCAGGACCTCACCGTAGGTCTCGCTGCCTTCGGCCACATCGAGCACGAAAACCCGACCATCGCCACCGCCGCTGCCGCCGAAGAGCGCGCTTTCAGGCGCGGCGACGAACAGGCGCGTGCCGTTGGCGTTGATCGCCATGCCGCGCAGGCCCGACGGCGCCGGCCCCACGTCGAGCGTGCGCACCAGCTTGTGGTAGCTGCCCGACGCGGGATCGATATCGAGCACATAGATTCGCCCGGCAACCTCGTCCGAAACATAGGCCTTGTTGCCGTTCTTGCTGACCGCGATCCAGAACGGCCGGGCACCCGGCAGCAGCTCGATGTTGCTGACGCCGTTGGCCAGGTTGCCATCGGCGTCGACCTGCTGCAGGGCGACGGTATCGACGACGGCGACCGCACTCTCGTAGCGCAGGGTGGCGTAGGCGCGCGTGTTGTCGGCGCTGATTGCCACCGAGCGTGGCGCCGGATAATCGCCGCCGATCGGAATCCGTGCCGCCAGGTCCTTGCTCTGGCTGTCGATCGCCAGCAATTGATTGCCGCTGAGCCCCCCGAAGACATAGCGCGCGTCGTAGGACAGCTGCACGCGGTTGCTTTCCTTGCCGACCAGTTCATCCCAGGCGCCATGGTTGCTGAGAACCTGTGGCCGCCTGACGTAGACCTTGGCGCTACCGATGGCCACCGACTGCGGCACCTGCACGAAGACCTGCGTCGGTGAACTCGAGGCGTCGGGATGGACCTCGTAGCGACGCCCGTCGGGCGTCTCGAAGATGACGTACAGGTCGGCGATGACGCTGCCGTCCTTGGCTGAAGCCGGCGCCGACGGGTTGTCGTAGGTGAAGCGATCGCCCTGGATGGCGACGAAGGGCGCGAAATCGCTGCTCGCGGTCGGACGAAAGAGCAGCCGCGCCTCGGCGATGAAGGGCTCGCTGGCCGGCGAGGTGCTCGGGGCGTAGGGATTGAGCACCTGGACCACGTAGTCACTGACCTTGCCGGCGTCGACCTCGACGCCAAGCGTGGTCCGTTGTGGCAGGCCCTGCTCGGGCACCGAAATGATCTGCAGCTCGCGGGCGCCGAACAGCGCGGTCATGATGAAGCCCGAGGTCAGCGAGAAGGCCGCACCGACCGTGGCGCCACCGCCCAGCGAGGTGAGCATGGCGAAGGTCGAGCCGCCATCGCTGATCCCCGACGGGAACGTGCCGTAGGTACGCCCGCGCACCTGCCCGAAGCTGGCGTCCTGGGTGATGCCGGCGATATATACGCCCGATACGGCGACGCCGGCGTAAGGCGGCGACGAGGTGCGCGCGATGCCGTCGGCACCGACGATGCCGGTTTCCTCCTGCAGCCAGACCGGCAGCAAGGCACCCTCGGGAGTCGGTACCTCGCCGTAGCGCATGAAGACGACCTTGGTACCGGCGGCCAGCCCGCTGGTCGGAATCGCCAGCTGCACCGGCGTCGCCAGCTTGCTGTCGCCGAGCTCGAGCCGGAAGGCTCCGGCCATGGCCATGCTTTCCGGCATCGGCAGCGGCAGCGCCGCAGGCGCGAGGGCGGCGATCGAGACCTGCGTATTGCCGGACAAGGCCCCGGCCGCCACGGCAACGACCGAACCGTCGGCGCCTTCGACGATACCGCCGAGACTGCCGAGCATGACCGGTCCGCTGATCGGCGCCTCGACCGTGGCCGCGAGCACGAACTCGCCGCCGCCGTTGATCACCGTCACTGTCGAGCTGCCTGCCGCCTTGCCGGTGATCAGGCCGTCGGCCGAAACGCTGAGCACGCGATCGTCGCCGACAAAATAGCGCGTACCGCTGCTCGCCGGCGTCAGGTCGATCTGGCCGGCGAGGCTGGCCACGATCTGGCGCTGGCCACCGTTCTCGATCAGCGCGACGGCGCCCGGATAGACGTCGAGGCCCACCGCGAAGACATAGGCGGCGACGGTCTCGGTCGGCGTGCCAACAGTGAAGGAAGTCGCGGCGCGCAGCTCGCCGCGCTCGGCGAGGAGCACCCCCGAACCCTTGCCGACCGCGCTGACCAGACCGCTGCTGCCGATCGTGCCGCTGGCGACATGGCTACTGCTCAGGCTGACGTACGAAGCCGGCAATTCGACGCCGCTCTGATCGGCGAAATCGCCGATCAGGCGGATCTGCCGCGCTTCGCCGAGATCGAGCCGCAGGGCGCGTTCGACGAAGTCGATGCGCGTCAGGGCAGCGTTGCTGATCGTCACGGCGATGGTCTGGATGGTCTGGCCGAAACCGTCGTCGGCGCGGATGCTGAAGTCGGCGTTGCCGACGAAGCCCATTTCCGGCGCAAAGATCACCGCACGACCGTCGCCCGACAGGCGCGCCGTGCCATGGCTGGCGCCGACGATGGAAAAGAAGCTGCGGTCGCCTTCGGGATCGCTCACGAAGCTTGCCACCGGCGCGCTGACGTCCAGATCCTCGTGCGTGCGGACCGTGCCGGCGACCACCACCGGCGCCTGGTTGGGCGTGAAGCCGGTGTTCTGCATCAGCAGTTGCAGATCGAGGCTGTCGATCACGCCATTGGCGTCGGCGTCGAGCGCCAGCGTGTAGCCGGCGTCGCCACTGCGCAGCCCGGCGGCGGCGGCGATCAGCACGGCGTCGCGGCCGTCGGCCTTGCCGTCGCGATTGGCGTCGCCGGCGACGAACAGCGACAGCTGGTAGCTGCCGGCGACGCCAGCCCCTAGCTCGATCAGCTTCAGGCCGGCACGATCGAGCCTGTAGAGCGCGAAAGCGCGCTCTCCCTGCACTGAAGAAGCGAGCGGCGCGAGCCCGGGCAAACCCGGAATCAGCGGCAACAGCCCGTCACTCCCCTCGACGATCAGCCCGAGGTACACCGAGCCACTGGCCGTCGACGCCAGTTCGGAGTCGCGCAGCGTGAACGCGAAGTTGGTTTTTTCGCCGGCGCCGAGATGGCCGGCAAACGGCGTCGCCAGATAGTTGAGCGACGAGCCCAGATTCGCGGCAATCGCCTGCTCGCGAAGCGTGCTGGCGCCGTAAGTGAAGAGCGTGCCGCCAGCCGCGTCGGCAAGCATCGCCAGGCGCCCGAAAGCGCCCTCCTCGTAGCCGTAGCGGAGCGAGCGCGCCGCTTCCAGGTCGCGCACGCCAAGCAGGCGGCCCTGCCCATCGTAGTCGTAGAGGAACTGGCGCCCGTCGTCGGCAATGACGCGTTCGATGAAACCATCGGCGTTGAGCGAGAACTGCACGCGCTGGCCGTTGCTGGCGACGATGCCGCTGTCGCTGACCAGGAGGCGCACGCCATCGGTGAACGTGATCTCGCGCACTTCGCCGTCGCCGATGCGGTAGCGTGTGCCGTCGGGAGCGACCAGGATGTAGTCGGTGCCAGCTGCGTTGGCTGCGGTGGCCGGGTTGTAGCCCTGGCCGCTGAGCAGGTCGAAGTAGCTGCTGCCGGCGCGCTGCAGCGGCCTCGCCGGCGCCTCGAGCGACCAACCGCTGCCGTCGGCGGCGACGAAGGCCGGCAGATACCAGGTCTGACCGGGAATCGAGTGCTTCTCCGGGGCGAAGCTGAAAGCCGTGCGCTGCCCGTCCGGCAAAGTCACGAAGACCCGCTGACCATCGGCAAAGGCGCCGAGCACGCCGGCGTGTTCCCGGCCGGTGAGCGAGACGTCGGTCTGCACATCGACGTCGCGGAAAGCCAGTCGCCAGCCCTCGCCGAAACTTCCCGGAATCGAGCGGGCAAGCGAATCGTAGCTGCGCGTGAAAGCCAGATCGTGGCCGGCAACGCTGAGCACGAAGTCGGTCTCCGAGCGCAGCAGTTGCGGCTGTTTGCTCGCCGAATCGATCTCGATGGCGATGCTCGCCTCACCGCGCCGTCCGGCCAGGTCGACGACCTGCAGGCGCAGGGTATAGAAGCCATTGGCCATGCTGCCCGGATCGAGCTGCAGGAAGGCGGCGGCATCGACCGCGCTGTCGCCGCTGGCCAGCAGCGAGTAGTGTTCCTCTCCGTAACGGGCGATTTCCAGCGTCCAGGAGTCGACGCTGTCGTCGCCGGTGCTGCCGATCAGCGACGTCGTCTCGCCAAGCCGGGCAAACGCCAGCTGGCTGGCGAAGGACGGCGTCGGCGCGCTCCTGTCGAGCGGATCGCGGACGCGGATCGCCGAGCTGCCGCTGCCGACGAAACCGTCCACGTCGGTGGCCTCGGCACGCAGGGCGATCTTGCCAATCGCGGCGGTGGTCAGCAGCGCGCGCCCATCGGCGTCGAGCGGCACTTCGACGCCATCGGCATAGAGACGCAGGCCGACGATGTCGCCAAAGCTCTCGGCGATCACATGCACCAGCACCTGCTGGCCCGGAATGACCGGGAAGCTCGGCGTATTTTCGATGATCACGCTCGGCACCGGCGGCGTCAGCGCGGCGCGGATCACCAGCGGCAGCGTCGTGCTGGCAAGGCCGTCCGAGACCTGCACCATGACCAGATAGTCGCCGGCCTGGCCAGCGCCGGGCGTCCATTGCAGCAGCCCGCTCGCCGCGTCGAGCGTCGCGCCTTCGGGAAGACCACTGGCGCTGTAGCTGAGCTGGGCACCCTGATCGGCATCCTGACCGACGACCTGGAAGCTCAGCGGCCGGCCGAGCAGCGCCAGGTGATTGGAGACGCTCAGCTGCGGCGCCCGGTTGACGTTGGCGATGGCCACACTGACCGTCGTCTCGCTGTTCGCTCCCTGCGGGTCGCGCGCCGAGAAAGTGAAACTGTAGTCGCCTGCCTGCTCGTAGCCCGGCGTCCAGCGGAACTCGCCCGTGCGCGCGTCGAAGCGCGAGCCCGCCGGCAGCGGCGTCAGTGCGCTGAATACCACCGGGTCGCCATCGACGTCGCCGACACTCAGCTGGAACTGCAATTGTGCGCCTTCGCGCCCGCTCTGCGGCAGCAGCGCGACGACGATCGGCGCCTGGTTGCTGTTCTGTACCGACAGGCGCACGCTCTCGGCGCTCTCGGCCATCCCGTCGCTGACCGAGAAGCGCAGGTCGGGGTAGTCGCCGGCGCTGAACAGGTGTGGCGTCCAGCTGAGTACGCCATTGACGGTATCGAAGCGAGCGCCCGCCGGGAGATTGCTGACCGCGTAGCCGAGTGCGTCGCCGTCGGCGTCGCTGGCCGCCAGTTGCAGGCTGAAGGCCTGTCCTTCGACCAGCGTCAGGTCGCCGACCGGCGCCAGCAGCGGCGCGCTGTTGGCGTTGCGGACCTTGATGCGCAGCACCTGCGCACTCTTGTTCGGCGCCGTCGCGCCACCATTGCCGTTGTCGCTGACCTCGAAACGGACGTCGAAGCTCTGCCCGAGGCTGGCCGCGGTCGGCGTCCATTCGACCAGCGCCCGGCCATAGGTCGGCTGCGGCGTGAGGCGCATCCCGAGCGGGGCATCGCGCATCGCGAAGCTGAGCGCATCCTGATCGAGATCGCTGGCGTCGATGGTGAAGCTCAGGCGCTGCCCGACCAACGCCAGCTTGTCGCCGAGCGGCGCCAGCAGCGGCGCCTCGGAGGCGGAAAGCGCGCTGAGGATGAAACGCCGGGTGAAGGATTGCGCCAGCAGCGCGCCGCCGCCGTCGCCGTCGTCGGTCGCGGTCAGCGCAATCTCGTAGTCGCCGCGATCGCCCGAATGCGGCGCGAAAACGAACTTGCCGCTGCCATCGCCGTGATCGACGAAAGTGGCGAAAGTCGGCAGGCCGCTGACGGTGAGGGTCAGCGGATTGCCGTCGGCATCGCTGGCGCTCACCGGCAGTTCGAAGACGCTGTCGCGTTGCACGCGCTGCGGCAGGATTTCGGCAAGCTCCGGCGCGCGGTTGGCGTTGCGGATGCTGATCGGCACGACGATCTCGGAAGTCAGCGGCAGGCCGCCATCACCGTCGTCGGTGGCGATGAAGCGCACACTGTAGTCGCCGGCCTGGCTGAAATCGGGTGTCCAGTTGAAGTTTGCCGTCACCGGATCGAAGCTGGCGCCGGCCGGCAGACCGCTGACGAGGTAAGTCACCGTCGCCTCGGAACCCTCCTGCAGGGTCAGCGTGCCGCTGCTCTGTCGATCCTGTGGAATGAAGCCGGGATTGTCGGGATCGAAAGCGAAGGCGCGGAAGCTCAAGGCCTGCCCCTCGAAGCTGATCCAAGAACCGAGCTCGTCGAAACGCGGCGCCGCATTGACGTTCAGCACCTGCACGCGCAGCTCGGTTTCGGTCGACTTGGCGCCGTCGCTGGCGCCGAGCTTGAGCAGGTAATCGCCGGCCTGGGTGAAACCCGACGTCCATTCGAAGACGCCGGTATTCGGATCGAGGAAGGCGCCGACCGGCAGGATGTCGGCGAAGAAGGCCAGCTTCTGCCCGTCGACGTCGGAGGCCTGCAGCTGCAGGCGCAGCGAATCGCCTTCGCGGATCGTCCGTGCGGCCAGCGGCTTGACTTCCGGCGGCGCGTTGTCGGGCTTGATCAGCAGCGTGAACGAGCGGGTCACCGAGGCCTTGCCGTCGCTGACCACCAGCTCGACATTGTTGTAGGTACCGGCGGACTGGTAATCGGGCGTCCATACCAGCGCCTTGAGTTCGGGATCGAAGACCGCTCCCGGCGGCAGGTTGTTGGCGAAATACTGCAGGAAGTCCTCGTCGGGATCCTGCGCCGAGAGGCCGACCAGCAGCGACTGGCCTTCCTGGCCCTCGATCTCGCCCGGCAGTTCGGAAACCACCGGCGGACGATTGGCGCCGGCGACTTCGATGACGAAGGCCTGGCTGTCGAAACCGCCGCGCGTATCGTAGACCCGCAACAGCACTGAAGCGCTGGCCGGACTGAGCGTCGTCGGCAGCCAGCTGAGCACGCCGCTGCGGCTGTCGAGCTGCAGGCCCTGCGGGCCATCGAGCAGCAGATAGGCGAGCGCGCTGCCGTCCGGATCGATGCCCTGCGCCTGGTAGCGGTAGGCCTGGCCGGCCTCGGCGACACTCGGCGGCGTGGAGGTGAAAGCCGGCCGCTGGTTGGCATAGGGCACGGCGTAGATGCCATGTCCGAGACCGATCTGCTGCGCGGCGCCGTTGCTGATCGAGACGCTGAAAGTGGCCAGCGAGGCGCCGGCCGGCAGCTTGCCGTTGGCAAGCCTGCCCGAGAGATCGATGTACCACAGGCTGCCGGCACCCTGCGGCGCGATCCCGCCGAGCGGCCGGCCCTGGAAGTAGCGCGCCGGGTCGATGACCAGCGAGGCCGGCAGCAGCAGGTCGTAGTCGGCCTCGTTGGTGATCGTCAGGTCATAGGAAACGATGCCGCTGCCGCGGTCGCTGCGCACGCGCTCGAAGTCGAGGCGGACCACCGACGAGAAGTCCTGGGCGGCGACGAAGCTCGAAATGAACGCCGAGCCGAGCGCCATGCCGGCGCTGCTGCCGACGCTGCCGAGGACACGCAGCTCATAGAGATCGGCCTCGAGGTCGCCGACCGTCAGGGTGACGGTGCGCGCCGGCGCGTCGTAGCTGACGCCACTGATCGTCGCCAGGCCGCCGTTCTGACGCACCACCTGATAGTTCAGCGGATTGAGCACCGACCCCGAATCCGACGCCGGGCCGGCGAACATGTCCTGGTCGAAAGTGATCGTCAGTTCGCTCAGCGGCAGCAGCACCACTGCCCTGTTGGGCGGATTGGTGGCGATCACCTGCGGTGCGACAATCGGACTGATCACGTCGACCTGGTGGGACTGGCCAAGCAGCACGCGACCGTCGCTGGTCGCCACCACCGCTTCCCCGCGCGAACCGCCGCGGGCGATCTCGACGCTGCGCAGGGTCGTCAGATCGACCATGGTCAGCGCCGAGCCG
>LBIU01000823.1 GCA_000987445.1 Candidatus Accumulibacter adiacens
GCGCCGTGACAGGAATGGTGACGGTCGACCATATCTGGTCGAGCGCGCATCGTCAATCGCGACTAGGTGGGGCGAGCGCCGAGCGGGTGCCGGTCGATCTGTTTGCGCGCCGCCTCATGGCTGTTCATTGTGATCGCTGTCGGTTCGGCGAGCAGGAGCGCGGGGTCCGAATTGCGTTCGCGTCGGAGCTTGGGTCGACCGGCTCAGGTCTGAAAGCTTTTTCGCAAAAACAACCTCTACTTTGTCAGATTGCACTGCAGATTGATGCAGGAAGCATTCCTGCTTGTCATCGATAGTCGAGAGAGAAGGTCATTGTTGCCCCCGGTTTCCGGATGCAGGATATTTTGCAGAGCGAGTTTCTCGAGGAGCGCGGCGAAAGCGCGGTCGTGGGCTGGGCTGGCGATCCGGTGAATTTTGATGGCTAGGGGGTTGGCCAGAGCGTTCGGTTCGATGTCGGCGGAAGAAACGAAAGATTTGCCAAGTGGGACATCTTGATACGACCGGCCTCCAAGGCATGCATGTTCGTAGAGATCACGCATAGTGCAAACCGGGCAACCGGGTTTCCTCCGAGACCTGGGAGTCTGAAGCGACGAATCGCAGATTTAGCCGCAACACATACCTATGGTATAATGTTCTCATAAATGCTGCGCGAGACACAGCGATGAAGCAGATCACTTTTTCCCGCGCCGAGTTTCAGCGTAAGAAGCGATGGACGCGACGCGAGGTGTTTCTTGAGGAGATGGAACGGGTCATGCCGTGGGTAGAAGTGTTCGCCGTGGTCGAGTCGCACTACCCGAAGGGCAAGCGAGGCCGACCGCCGGTAGGACTGGAGCGGATGCTGCGGGGATACTTCGCACAGCAGCGGAATGGTCTATCGGATGAAGGCGTCGAAGACGCCATTATCGACCACCAAGCACTACGGGCCTTTGTCGGAGTCGACCTGTCCAGAGAGGCCGCACCGGACGCGACCACCGTGCTGCAGTTCCGGCGCCTGCTGGAACAGCATGATTTGACGAAGAAGCTGTGTTCGGAGCGGTCAACGCCGGGCTGTCCGCAGCGTGCCTCATGATGCGCGCAGGCACCATCGCCGAAGCCAAAATCATCGCCGCCCCGCCGTCGGTCAAGAACGAAGCCAACACCCGTGCCCCGGACAT
>LBIU01000129.1 GCA_000987445.1 Candidatus Accumulibacter adiacens
TCTTTACGGTTCCCGGCACATCGCTGTCGGTCTGAGTGGCGGCCGTGGCCGCCTTGGGCTTCTTGCTGCTTGCCTTGGGTTCGCGTTTCTCGAACTCAAAGCCGACTTTTCCATCGGCACCGCGCACCAGATAGGCGGAGAACTTGCGGCGCGTGCGTGCCGAGACGAAGCCGCGCAGCAGGTCGGTCCGCCCGGTACTCAACAGCTTCTGCATCTGTTCGGGCTCGATCGTCTGCTGGAGAATGATCGTCCCGGAACGGAAGTCACAGCTCTTGCTCGGCCCCTGCGACTTCTCGCAAACGTAGGCCATGCCGTGCGGGAAAACGCGGGCGCCGCACTTTGGGCAGGCGCCCTGGGCTTCGCTCTGCGAGAAATCGACCTCTTCGGCGGCGTCGCCCGCGCTTCCCTGGCCAAAGTCGAACTCGGGTGCGTTGTCGGCGTTGAGTTTGATGATCGCGTTGAAGGGGCGTCCCATCTTGTTGCGAAAACCGGTCAGTGGGCCGATCTTGCGCTCGGTGAGCAACTCCTCGATTTCGCGGCCTTCGAACTGGCGGCCGGCGACGATTTTCCAGAGGGAGAATTCGCAGGCCTGGCACTGGAATTTCTTGTAGGTTTCCTTGATCAGGCCGCCGCACTTCGGGCAGGGGGTTTTCAGCTCGCCGAAATCGCCGGGGATGGTGTCGCTGTCGTAACTCTTGGCGCGGGCAACGATGCGCTCGGTCATCGCCGCAATCTCGCTCATGAATTCCTTGCGCGACATCTCGCCGCTTTCCATGCGCGCCAGCTTCCATTCCCACGCCCCGGTCAGTTCCGGGGCCGTGAGCTCGGGAATGCCCAGGCCGTTGAGCAGGGTCATCAGCGAGAAGGCCTTGGCGGTCGGCTGCAGTTCGCGGCCGTCGCGGTGAAGATACTGTTCGGCGAGCAGGTTCTCGATGATTTGCGCACGCGTCGCCGGCGTGCCGAGGCCACGTCCGGCCATCGCCGCCCGCAGTTCTTCATCGTCCATCGTCTTGCCCGCGCCTTCCATGGCGGTCAGCAGCGTCGCTTCCGAGTAGCGGGGCGGCGGCTTGGTTTCATGCGCGTTGCGGACCACCTCTTCGGCATGCACGACTTCATTGGGCTGGACGGCGACCAGATTGCCTTCGCCGCCTTCCTGAGCGTCGCGGCCATAGACCGCGAGCCAGCCGGGATTGACCAGCACCTTGCCTTCGGTCTTGAACGGCTCGCCCTCGACGCGCGTGATGCGCGTCGTGATCAGCGATTCGGCGGCCGGATAGAAGACGGCGAGGAAACGCTTGACGACCATGTCGTAGAGTTTCATCTCCGGTTCGGAGAGGTGCTTGGGCGCCTGCAGGGTCGGGATGATCGCGAAGTGATCGGAAATCTTGGCGTTGTTGAAGATGCGCTTGTTCGGTACCACCCACTGGCGAGCCAGGATGTTCGCGGCGAAAGGCGCATAGCGGGCGAGTGCGGCTTCGTCGGTACCTTTTGCCGCGCCTTCACCAGTGAGCATCGACAGCGTCGCTTGTACGGTTTCGCGGTAATCCTCGGGCAGCGCGCGGGCGTCGGTCCGTGGGTAGGTCAATACCTTGTGTTTTTCGTAGAGCGCCTGCGCCAGGCCGAGCGTCGCTTTCGCGGAAAATCCGAAGCGGCCGTTGGCTTCGCGTTGCAGGCTGGTCAGGTCGTAGAGCAGCGGCGACAGCTGCGTTGAGGCCTTCGACTCCTCGCTGACTTCGCCGTCCTTGCCGGTGCATTTCTGCTCCAGGGCGATGGCGCGCGCTTCGTCCCACAGGCGGTCGGCACGCGCGTGCTCGTCGTTGTCCCTGCCCTTGAATTTTTCGTCAAACCATTTGCCGCGGTAGTCGCCGGCGGCACAATTGAAGAGCCCCTCGACCTCCCAGTAGGCGCGTGGCTTGAACTTGCGAATCCGGTCTTCGCGTTCGACCATCAGCGCCAGCGTCGGCGTTTGCACACGGCCGACGGTGGTCAGATGGAAGCCACCCGTCTTCGAGTTGAAAGCGGTCATTGCGCGCGTGCCATTGATGCCGACCAACCAGTCCGATTCCGAACGGCAGACGGCCGCGTCGCCAAGACCGTGCATCTCGGCGCCGCTGCGCAGGCGGGCGAAGCCATCCCTGATCGCCTGCTGGGTCATCGACTGCAGCCACAGGCGTTCGACCGGCTTGCTGTTCTTGGCGTGCTGGACGATATAGTTGAAGATCAGCTCCCCCTCGCGGCCGGCGTCGCAGGCGTTGACCAGGCCGACGACATCCTTGCGTTTGATCAGGCGGACCAGCAACTTCAGGCGCGACTCGGTCTTTGCGATCGGCTGCAGTGCGAAGTGCGGCGGTATCACCGGGAGATGGGCGAAAGACCACTTGCCGCGCTTGACCTCGTACTCCTCGGGACAGGCCAGTTCCAGCAGATGGCCGACGGCTGAGGAGAGCACGTAGTCGTCGCTCTCGAAGTAGTCTTCGTGTCGAACGAAGCCGCCGAGGGCGCGTGCGAGATCAGCGGCGACGGAGGGTTTCTCGGTGATGATCAGTTTCTTGCTCATGGGGTCTTCATCAGTCCGGGAAAGTAGCCATAATGGTGCTGGCGGATGGGTGCATCGTTACAGGGTTCGGCGAACCATGATAAGAGCTCTCTGCGGCCCTTGGCAAGCAAGGTGGGCAGCAGCACTGTTCGCGGGCGAATCGCCGCAAGCGCTGCCGGCTGATTGCCTCTGCAGCGGCGGCAGCGTCCTGATCGGGAAGGGTCGCGATGCTCAGTGGAGCAGTTGGTGGTCACCGTCGTCGAGAAGTTCCTCGACGATCAGCGGCTCGAGCGCCTGTTCTCGACTCCAGAGAATCATCAGCACGATGATCTTGAACTTGGCCAGAGGCACCGGGTCGTCGTCGAGGAGCATCGCCCCTTCGACCACCAGTTCGCGCAAGGCCGGTGCCAACATCTCTGCCGCCTCGAGGAAGGCGATGAAAGCAAGGCAGTCCGGGCCCAGCTTGCGCTGTTCTTCTGGCAGGTAGATGCGTAGGGCACGCTGATCGCGCGGACGTTCGATCGCTGGCGTGGACTTCAGACCGTCCAGCCAGTGCAGGGCGAGGGTAATCGCCTCCTGCTCGAAGCCGACGGCGCTCAAGCGGCGCTTGAGCGTCTTGGTCTTGGGGCGGGCGCTGAAGTCGTGATAGTTCTCGAAGAGGTAGACCAGAATGTCGATCATCAGAAAGGGCTCTCAGGCTTGGGAAATGCGTTGATAGCGACCGCCGGGCAAAGCGGCGACCTGACCATCCAGTTCCAAGTGAAGGAGCATCACCGAAACGACGTCAGCCGTCAAGCCGCTCCGCTGCACCAACGCGTCCAGGCTGCAGGGATCGTATCCCATGCAGGACAGCAGTCCGATGTCCTGGGCACTGGCGGCGCATGCGCCCGCTGGCGCCGCAGCGGCAGCCCGCGGGCGCAGTGGCCAGGAGAGCTCGTCGAGGATGTCCTGCACGGTTTCCACCAGCTTGGCGCCCTCTCTGATCAGCTTGTGGCAGCCGCGCGAATGCGGCGAATGAATCGATCCTGGAATGGCGAATACCTCGCGACCCTGTTCGGCCGCCAGGCGTGCAGTAATCAGCGAACCGCTATCGACGCTCGCTTCGACGATCAGGGCGCCGCGCGAGAAACCGGAGATCAGGCGGTTGCGGCGCGGAAAGTTGGCGGCAGTGGGGGGCACGCCGAGCGGGAACTCTGAAACGATCGCTCCTCTGGCAGCGATCTCCAGTGCCAGCGGTTGGTTGGCAGCCGGGTAGAGGCGGTCGCTTCCGGTGCCGATGAAAGCCACCGTGTTCGCCGACGTTCGCAAGGCGCCGCGATGCGCGGCGGCATCGATGCCCAGCGCCAGGCCGCTGGCGATGGTCAGTCCCGCTTCGGCAAGGGCGGCCGCGAAGCGCTCGGCGTTGCTGATGCCTTGTGGCGTCGGGTGGCGACTGCCGACGACAGCCAGCGCCGGTTCATTGAGCAGGTCGAGGCGACCGCGGACGTAAAGGAGTGTCGGGGGATCGGCTATTTGCAGCAGCGCTTGCGGATAGTCGGCGTCGGCGAGGGTGAGCAGGTGCTGGTGCGGGGCTTCGCACCAGGCCAGGGCTCTGGCGACGGCTGCGCGATTGTCGGTGTCGAGGAGCAGGCGTGCCGCCTTGCCGCCAATGACGCCGGCGATGCTGGCGTAGCCGGCTGCGAAGATGGCCTCGGGAAGCCCGAAGGCCGTGAGCAGTTTACGTTGGGTCTTGCCGCCAATACCCGGAATCAGCGTCAGTCGCAGCCAGGCGGCCAGCGACTCTGCTGCGCCCATGCCTAGGGTGTGCGGACGAAGTCGTTGACGTCTACCGTGCCTTCGGACTGCACGACCAGACCGTAGGCAATCCGGTCGAAGGTGCGGAAGACGAAAAGCAGGCCGATGCGCGAGGGCGGAATGTCGATCACCGCCTTGTGGCCCTGCTCGTCGCGTTCATGAATGACGCGATTGCGCTCGATAGCCAGGACATGCCCGATCTCGATGCCGTCGCTGGTGCCGCGGTTGATCGAGATGATGGAACCGCGGCCAGCCGCGTCGACGCCGCCATAGACCGAAACCACGCGCCCATCGACCGCGAAGTCGGGTCTGTGCGGCACGTAGGCGATCAGCGGCGGGGGGCTGGCGGGCAGCAGGCGATCGCCAAAGCCGACTTCCTGCGTGGCCGTGCGCACCTCGAAGGTTGCCGGATTGCCGGCTTCGATCTGTTTTGCGGTGCCCAGGTAGAAGGCTTCATAGCCCAGGATTTCGTCGCTTTCCGGATCGCGCAAGGGCTTGCCGTTGCGATAGATGTGCCAGTCACGAGGCGCGGGGTCGGCATTGGCCACGTAGGCCAGGTCGCCGTTGCCGAGAAACACCCGATCGAGCTGGGTGGCGACGATGCGCGCCACGTTATCGAGCGCATTTGCTTCGACGACCAGCGGGTCGGAGAGGAAGGGCCGGATGACGTTTGGCGGAATTGCCGGGATCGCCTGCTCGTTCATCTCCGAATGGATCTGCGGGTTCAGTCGGCCGCGCTGCAGTCGCAGCAGGGCGTTGCCCTGCGCATCGCGATCGAGGAGGATGATGTCACCAGGATAGATCCAGTGCGGGTTCCTGATTTCCTGCCGATTCATCCGCCAGATTTCCGGCCAGCGCCAGGGTTCCTTGAGGAAGGTTCCCGAGATTCCCCACAGGGTGTCACCGGGCACGACCACATGCCGGGTGGGGGCGCTATCGGCCAGTTGGAGCGCTTGCCCGGCGGCGAAACTGAGCGCGCTGACCATGGCCAGAATGAACGCGGATATAATGCGGATCATCGTGTTATCCTCGTACGAGCCTTCGTACATGGCGGTGGGGCAGTGGGGCGGGGTAGCGGCGTCATGCACGGGCCGTGAGGTGCACCCTGTTTCGCTGTTGGCCGCGTCAATGGCCGAAAAGCATTGCGTCATCGTGCACCCGGCGCAACAGGCGCCCGCATACCCAAGACACTACATTAGATTCTGCACGCAGTTATTTCTTCGATCAAGCCTTTTATGTCTCTACTACCGATACTCCGCTTTCCCGATCCGCGTCTTAAGCAGGTCGCCGCGCGCGTCGAAAGCATCGATGACACGCTTCGCCGACTGGCGCGCGACATGGCCGAGACGATGTACGAGGCACCGGGAATCGGGCTCGCCGCGACGCAGGTGGACGTGCACCAGCAGTTGATCGTCATCGACGCCTCGGAAACGAGGGATCAGCTGCTCACTCTGATCAACCCGGTGATCCTCGAGCAGGACGGTCTGCAGGTCTGCGAGGAAGGCTGCCTGTCGGTGCCCGGGATTTACGACAGGGTGGCGCGTGCCGAACGCGTCGTCGTCGCCTATCTCGATCTCGAGGGCGTTGAGCAGACCGTCGACGCCGTGGGTCTGCTGGCCGTCTGTCTGCAGCACGAAATCGATCATCTGAAGGGGCAGGTCTTTGTCGACCACCTTTCGCAGCTCAAGCAGCTGCGGATCAGGAACAAACTCGCCAAGCAGGCGAGAATCACCGCGTGAGGCTGATTTTCGCAGGCACCCCCGAGTTCGCACGCCTGGCCCTGCAGTCGCTCATTGCCGCCGGCCATGAGGTGGCTCTGGTGCTGACGCAGCCCGACCGCGCCTCGGGGCGGGGCATGGCGCTGCGTGCGTCGCCGGTCAAGCAGCTGGCCCTGGCGTCCGGGATCGCGGTCCTGCAGCCGTCAAGCTTGAAGAAGGACTTGGCCGCGCAGGAGCGTATTCGTGCGCTCGGCGCCGAGGCCATGGTGGTCGCCGCCTACGGCTTGATTCTTCCGCAGGCCGTGCTCGACATGCCGACTTTCGGCTGCCTCAACATTCATGCTTCTCTGTTGCCGCGCTGGCGCGGCGCCGCACCGGTGCAACGGGCGATACTCGCTGGCGACGCGCAGACCGGGGTGTGCATCATGCAGATGGAGGCCGGCCTCGATAGCGGCCCGCTGCTGCTTTGCGAGAGTCTGCCGATCGCTGCCGAGGATACAGCGGCCACCCTCACCGACCGCCTCGCGCTGGTCGGGGCGCGCCTGATCGTCGATGCGCTGAGCCGTCTGCCGCTGCCGCTGCAGGCCCAAGCCGAGGGCGGCATCACTTACGCAGCCAAGATCGACAAGGCCGAAGCTGCGCTCGACTGGCGGCTGCCGGCCGCGCAGCTGGCCCGCTGCGTCAGAGCCTTCAATCCCTTTCCCGGTGCGTCCTGCGTACTCGACGACACGCTGCTCAAGGTCTGGCGCGCCGAGGCGATCGCTGGCCATGGCCAGCCTGGGGAGATTCTTGTCGCCGATCGCGACGCTGTCGTCATTGCCTGTGGCGAAGGCGCTCTGCGCCTTGACGAGCTTCAGAAGGCGGGCGGCAAGCGCCTGGCGGCGGCTCAGTTCCTGGTCGGGACCCCTATCGCGGCGGGTTCACGGTGTGCGTTGCCCGTCACCTGAGCGGCGGTCCGTGATCGAGGGCGATTCCTATGCACCGGTGTTCGGCGGCTGCATGCTTGAAATCCGGGTCGGTCGGCATCATCTAGCTTGCCACACCATTGTGGTGCACTGCTGTTTTCTCGGAGGTGTCGGAAATGCTCGGTAACTGGGTCAAGACGTCGATTCTGATGGCGGCCATCGTGGCGCTGTTCGGCGCCATCGGGGCAATGGTTGGTGGCCAGACAGGAATGTTGCTGGCGCTGCTCTTTGGCGGTGCGATGAATGTCTTCGCGTACTGGTACTCGGATAAGATGGTGCTCAAGATGTACAAGGCGCGAGAGGTGGACGAGGCCTCGGCGCC
>LBIU01000130.1 GCA_000987445.1 Candidatus Accumulibacter adiacens
GCTGCCGCGGCCGCGATCAGTGGCCAGATCTGCTCCTCCCATGACCACGCATCGCCAGCCGCGAAGTCGCTGATTGACATCCAGTTTGCCAGGGCCTTGTCGAACAGCGGCCTGGTGTGCATCCCGATGCTCGGCCGCAGCCGTACGATCGGGGTGATGGTCGCCGGGCTGAGCGCGGATCAGCACCGCCGCCTGGCGCGCCGCCTGGCTTGCCTGGCCAATTTCGGACGCCTTGCCGGCGTCACCCTGGAGAGCTGGCGCGACGCGCAGGCACTTCGCCAGCAGTCCGACGAAGCGGTCGCGGCGCGCTTCACGCGCCAGGCCCGGCGCGTCGTTCACGAAGCGGGAAACCCGCTGACCATCATCAAAGGCTATCTGCGCATCCTCGACGGCAAGCTGCCGCCGGGCGCCGGCGTACACCACGAACTCAAGGTCCTGAGCGAGGAAATCGACCGCGTGGCCAGCATCGTGAGACGCATGAGCGAAGTCCCCGCCGGCAGCGACGACGAGCAGGCGGTCGATGTCTGCGAGCTGGTGCGCGAATTGCTTCTGCTCTACCGCGAAACGCTCTTCGATACGCGTGGGATAGCCATCGAAACCGCTCTGCCACTGCGCCCGCTGCGCATAGCCGCTGATCGCGGCAGCCTCAAGCAGATTCTGGTCAACCTCTGGAAGAATGCTTCCGAAGCGCTATCGCCCGGACAAAGGCTCAAGCTGTCGCTGACCGAAGACATCCTTCACCAGGGACAACCCGTCTGCGAATTGAGGATCGAGGATAACGGTCCGGGCATGAGCGAAGCGGCGATGCGGGCGCTGCACCGCGCCGCCGACGGCCAGCTCGGAGCGACGCGCGGCATGGGGCTGTCGATCGTCGGCGCACTCGCCCACCGGCTCGGAATCCCGGTCTCCTGCCGCAGCAAGACTGGCCACGGGACCATGATTTCACTGCTCTTGCCAACACCGGGGCACGTCGAGCACCGCGGCAACGGCGAAACCCAACCCAAGTAAGAAACAAGACACGAAACGCGTCGCCGAACACCCGTCAGGAGGGACGATGAAGGCCATAGCAAACGTCGATTTTTCGCCGCAGGTCCCGGAGCTGCCGGAGCGCAGCTGCATCCTGATCGTCGACGACGAGGAGCGAATCCGCGCCGCCTATCGACAACTGCTGGCTGCGCCCGAGCGCAGCATCGAGGAATGCGCAACAGGGATGGAAGCCCTCAGCCGCCTCGACCGCCGCGACGTCGACATCCTTGTCCTGGACCTCAATCTACCCGACATCCACGGGCTGGAGATCATGGAATGGATGCTGAGCAAGCATGTCCCGACGGCCGTGGTGGTCTTCAGCGGCGATGAGTCGATCGACTCGGCCATCCGCGCGCTGCGCCACGGTGCCTTTGAATTCGTCCGCAAACATGGCAGCCCGCAGGAACTGATCGACGCCGTCGATCGCCTGCAACGCCGCCGCCGCATCGAACGCGAACACGCGCTGATGACCGTGCGCCTCGAACACTCCGAGCGCTTGCACCGCTTTCTCGTCGAGCAGTCGCCGGACATCATCTACACCCTCGACCGGGAAGGCCTGTTCATTTTCATCAACGGTCGCGTCGAAGCGCTGCTCGGCTACGCGCGCGGCGAACTGCTCGGCAAGCACTACTCGCTGATCGTCCATCCCGAGGACCTCGAACACGCGCGTTTCGC